>NZ_JBBMMD010000012.1:0-1807 GCF_037844525.1 Tepidibacter sp. Z1-5
GTTGATAGGTTCAGGGTGTAAGCTCAGTAATGAGTTCAGCTGATGAATACTAATAGATCGAGGACTTAACCTTTTATTAAATCTGATCAATTTTGAAAGTATTAAAAACTAATACTTTAATTAAATAAAGATTATGTGGTTATTATAGCAAAGAGGATACACCTGTTCCCATTCCGAACACAGAAGTTAAGCTCTTTAGCGCCGATGGTACTTGGGGGGCAGCCCCCTGGGAGANAATAGATTATAAATGAAAAGATGGTTATTTAAATACCGTGAATTCATTAAATAGATTTATAAAATTTGCTTAGGCTTATAGCGACAACGAATTCCGTTGCTTAAATACTAAGCATTGTATCTTAATAAATATACTAAAACTTCTTAAATGCGCTTAGGCTCAGACATAAGAAGTTTTTTAACGTATATTCAAACGATACAATATGAGTTTTATTGAAATCTATTTAAAAGATTCACTAACATTTAAATAACCATCTTTTTTAGTATGTGTATATGTCATTTTTTATAATCATAATTACCTCCTTGGTCTTAGAGATAATTATATCTTATTGCTCTGAATTATACATTCTTAAAAGATCAAGTTCTTACATATCTATTGTATCGTTTATAATTGTCCCACTTACAACCTAAATATAAGAAAATTTTGTAAGTAATATTATTGTTCTATATAAACTAAACATAACCTTTGCTTTTAGAGAAGTCGTTTAATATTTTGATCTAGATTCAATTTCATAGAAATATTTTTTTCAATAAAGTATAATATAACCAATATTTGAGTAGAATATATAACAAAGTTTTTTTATTTTTATAACAAAAATTTCAAAAATAAAGAAGGAAATAAAGATAAAAAAATAGAAATATAAGAATACATATTGAATATGGGATGTGATAAAATGAAAAGTAAAAAAATATTATATTTTAATCAATATATCAATAGAATAGATAAAGACGAAAAACAAAGAAAAGAATTGATAAGTCTTATAAAAAAAATAGCAAACAATATAACTAAAGAAAATGCATTATAAAGGAGCCTAACGGCTCCTTTGTGGATTATAGAACTATTTAAAATTAAAACCATCTATATATGATCTTAACTCATTAAATTCTGTAGGGTCTTGCAATTCTACTACTTCACTTCGTTCTATTTCAAAATTTTTTAGATATACAGAAAATGTATTTTCGCTATTAGAATCATAGTAAATACATCTATAGCCATCTTCATATAGTTTTTTTAAATGACTCAATTTGTCATTCATAAAAGCACCACCTTTTTAATGATGAATAAAAAAATATAAATTTTATATTATTTTTTTCAATATACACATAAATATTCAGCTAAATTTATAAAAAAGAAATTAAATTTCAAATATAAAAGATTCTATAACGTATATAAAGCTTTAAAATAACTTATGAAATTAAAGATTATATATATTATTCACAATTTAAGTTAATAAAATACTGTTATATAATATAAAAAACATTTATTTGAATTTTTCAAACTAAAAGAAAACTAGAAAATAAAAAAACAAGTAAAAAACTTAAAAAAAGTGTTGACGAATGTATAGAATGGTGATATATTATTACTTGTCCTCAACAACGAGGCAAACACGAAACACACGAAAGAAAAAATGAACTTTGAAAATTAAACAGTAGGTTATAAAAAATCACAACAGTGATTTTCGGAAACAACACATAAAGTCAGTTTACTGAGTACTGACAAACTTTTATTTAAGAGTTTGATCCTGGCTCAGGATGAACGCTGGCGGCGTGCCTAACACATGCAAGTCGAGCG
>NZ_JBBMMD010000013.1:0-91418 GCF_037844525.1 Tepidibacter sp. Z1-5
TGTTTTGGGATTAAGAGCTATAATTTTTCCAAATTAGAGATTTGATCAATTGGTATTTTATAGTGAATAAATAATTACATTTGTACGAAATTTAGGTAGCTACTTAAATAGCTACGCTTTTGATTAACCTTGCATAAACATTTGCACATCATCTTCTACATTAGTAATCCCAGCTATTCCAAAGTTATCTACTAATACTTTAGCAACGTTTGGAGATAAGAATGCAGGTAGTGTTGGTCCTAGATGAATGTTTTTAACACCCAAGTATAAAAGTGATAATAAAACTATTACAGCCTTTTGCTCATACCAAGCTATATTATAGGATATAGGTAATTCATTTACATCATCAAGTCCGAATACTTCCTTAAGTTTTAAAGCAATTACTACTAACGAATACGAATCATTACATTGTCCTGCATCTAAAACTCTTGGTATTCCTTCTATATCGCCTAAATCAAGCTTATTGTATTTATATTTTGCACATCCCGCAGTTAATATAACTGTATCATTTGGTATAGCCTTAGCAAAATCTGTATAGTAGTTTCTTGATTTTGCTCTACCATCACAACCAGCCATTACAAAGAATCTCTTTATAGCACCAAATTTAACAGCATCTACAACCTTATCAGCAAGCGCTAATACTTGATTATGCGCAAATCCTCCTACTATTTCTCCGTTTTCTATCTCTGTTGGAGAATTACATTTTTTAGCCATCTCTATTATTTCACTAAAATCCTTATTTCCATTTTCATCAGCATTTATATGCTTACATCCCGGTACACCTGAAGCTCCTGTTGTAAATAATCTTTCTTTATATGAATCCTTTGGAGGAACAACACAGTTTGTAGTCATTAATATAGGTCCATTGAATTTTTCAAATTCTTCTGTTTGCTTCCACCATGCATTTCCGTAGTTTCCTGCAAAATGAGAGTACTTTTTAAATTCTGGATAATACTGTCCTGCAAGCATCTCACTGTGAGTATAAACCTCTACTCCAGTTCCTTCTGTCTGCTTTAATAATAACTCTAAATCTTTTAGATCATGTCCTGATATTAATATACCTGGTTTATTTCTAACACCTATATCAACCTTAGTTATCTCTGGATGTCCATAAGTTCCTGTATTTGCTTGATCTAATAAGGCCATTCCATCAACACCATATTTTCCAGCTTCCATAGCAAGTCCAACCAAATCATCAGCAGTTAAACTATCATCAAGTGTTGCAGCTAAAGCCTTAGCCATAAAACCATGAACATCTTCATTATTGTATCCTAAGTTCATAGCATGCTTCATATAAGCTGATAAACCTTTTAATCCATAAATAATAAGCTCTCTTAAACTTCTTACATCTTCATTTTCTGTCGCTAATACTCCAACAGTCTCTGCCTTTTTATCAAACTCAGCTTCTGTAACTGCAGACCAATCAGTTGCATCACCAGTTACATTACCACCAGATTCTTCAACCTTAATCTTCAATTCTTCTCTTAATCTTAAAGTCTCTTTAACTCTATCTAAAATAGCTTTTCTATCAAAGTTAGCATTAGTTATTGTTGTAAATAAGTTTTCAGTTATATACTTATCTACCTTATGATCAATAACTCCTACCTTTCTTCCTTCATTACTTACTATCGCAAGTCCCTTACTTACATAAACCAATATATCTTGTGACTTTGCTACTGATTCATTCTTACCACATACACCTCTTACTGTACACCCTTTACATCCTGCTGCCTCTTGACATTGATAACAAAACATACCCATAGTTAACTCCTCCTCATCTATATTATGTTTAATTAATTTTCTTATGTTGTGTTGCTATGAGTAAAGTTTACTATATCGGTATAGTTTATTCCGTAACATGAGTTACGATTTTTGATTTTTTTAATATATTTATGAAAATAACCTCATTCGATAAGCTTGAATAGCAGTTTTGCTAAGTCTATCTATAAGCTTAGAATTAACATATGCACCTACAAAAGCTCCAATTCCAGGTACCATCTGTAAAAGTTTTGCTAAATCTATATAATCTCTATACTCTTGTTGAAAAGCTCTCCAGTCAAAAGAATCAATGTCATCAGGTAAAGAATGAAAATATTCTTCAAAGTTTTCCATTTTATCAAATACCTCATTTACTTTACTCTTACTTGCAAAAGTCATGTGGAATATATTTAATATATAAATTCTTTCTTTATAATCATTAACATCAAAGCCATATATAGCAGCAATATCATAAAGTAACTTCATTTTAATACTTAAAAGTAAAGGTAAATCAGCAAGACCTAACATTATTCCACCGGCTCCAGTTCCTGCACCTTCTATTAAAGCAGTAGTTTTATATGTTTTAGTTTTTTGAGCCACTAATTCTTCTCTTTGTCGAAGTGATAAATTTATATAAGGTTTCTTAGTAATATATTTCGAACCAAACAAAACTACTCTAGTCATATTTTTTATAGCAGAAGTTACTATTTCATGATATTTTTCAGGTAACAAATTATTAAACTTATTTTGCATATGCTTTGACGCTTTTTCAACCAAAGATGGTTTTTTTCTCATTTTCTTCTTCCAATTATTAAGTTCTTTTATAGCCATTTCATTATAGAAATCTATTATAATCACCTACCTATATTGTATTCAGTATTTATTTTAAATTCTTCTTCATTAAAACAGCTGGCAAAAGCTTGCCTGTCCAATTAAGCTGTATATCTTCAAAATCAACAAATCCATTTTTGTGCCAAAACTCAGTCACAGAATCATCATAACCAGTAACTACATCGATTCTTATACAACTGCTTTCTAAAGATAATATATATTTTTCTAAATCTTTATATATTAAACTTCCCAAACCTCTATTTTTATAATTATTGTGTATCATAAGTAAAGATAAATACGTTTCCTTATCTAACTTAAAATCTACTACTCCAACTATTTTTTCAGAGTCGATATCTACTATCTTACAACATAAAAATCCCATTTCTTTCATTGATTTTAGTTCTTCAACCATCCACTCAGTTGTTATTTTTTCCTTATCCATATGATTAATCAAAAATTTTTCATTAGAATTGTAAACTTGAATAATTTCATTTAAATCCTTATCTTCAACTAAATCTACTCTAAACCCATTTGACTTAAATAACATTTTATCCTCCTAATCTATGACTAAATATTTTTACATAATTATACAATATAGTTTTTTTAATTTCTATATATGACTTACAACAAAAAAAGACTCAACGAGTCATATTTAACTCTTTGAGTCTTTTAAATTATTTAATTTCAAATACCTTGTCTAGTCTTGTTAATTCAAAAATCTTCATAACCTTTGAATTTATTGAATTAAGTATTAAGCTTCCATTTATCTCATTACACTTTTTATATATTCCTACTAATACTCCAAGTCCCGTACTATCAATAAATGTACAACCGCTAAAATTAAGCATAAAATTTTTATTGCCTTCGGCTATCAAATTATTCATATTCTGTCTAAATTCTGCTGCTTCGTCTACTGCAAAATTTTCAGGCATTGATATTTTTATCTCACTCATTTCTATTCACCTCAAATTTTAAATTTTTCTACTAAATTATTTAAGCTAACCGCCATAGCACTAGTTTCTTCTGAACTAGCCGCTAAATTTTGAATTATAGAAGACTGCTCCTGAGCTGCTGCCGCAACTTGTTGACTACTTTCAGTTGTAGTCTCAGTAGTAGTTGCTACAGAGTCAATAAGCTGTATTATTTGATCCGAACTTGCAACTTCATCCTTTGTAACATCTACAACTTGATTGACATC
This sequence comes from Tepidibacter sp. Z1-5, assembly GCF_037844525.1. Classification (NCBI taxonomy): domain Bacteria; kingdom Bacillati; phylum Bacillota; class Clostridia; order Peptostreptococcales; family Peptostreptococcaceae; genus Tepidibacter; species Tepidibacter sp. Z1-5. The sequence goes on from NZ_JBBMMD010000013.1 coordinate 3,788, forward strand.
ATTACTTATTTGCTCTACTGCATCTATAATATTTATAAATGATTTATCTGTTTCTTTTGCTACAATAACTCCATTTTCTACTGCCTGTTTAGCTATATACATTGAACTAACTGCTTTTTCTATTTGAATTACCATTTCGTTTACCAATGAAGATATTTCATTTGATTCAACATTTGTTTGTTCTGCAAGCTTACGAACTTCATCAGCTACTACACTGAATCCTTTTCCATGTTCGCCAGCTCTGGCTGCTTCTATAGAAGCATTTAACGCTAATAGATTTGTTTGACTTGAAATATTATTAATTGTACTGATAATACCACTAACTTTTTTAGAAAGATCATCTAAAACTTGAAGTACATCTTGTGTTTCAGTTGATACTTTACTAATATTTTCAATGGCTTCAACTGTTTCTTCAACTTTTACTCTTCCTTGTTTAGCAGCATTCATAGTATTATCAGAATTTTCCTTAGCTGTAATCACTTTATTTTTTGCTATTTGAATCAAACTTGAAAGTTGAACTAAAACCTCAGATGTTTCAATTATTGATTTATTTTGGTTTTCTGCATTATATGCAACACTTTGTATATTATCAGCTATATGTTCTGTTGACGCGCTTATTTCTTCTGATGATGCTGCTAACTCTTCTGATGATGCTGTCAACTCTTCTGATCCAATTCTAACATGCTTTATTATATTTGATTGATGCTCAATCATATCATTGAAATATTCACCTAACACCTGTATTTCATCATTTGTAGTTATATTTGATCTAACTGTCAAATCTCCTTCTCCTGCTTTAATCATTAATTTTTCTAGATTTTTAATAGGATTTATAATATTCTTAGTTGTCATCAAATAGGCTAAAAGCATTGCAATTAATAAAGATAATATAGTTATTATTATTGTAATTTTTCTAATATTTAATGCTGAAGCCATATATTCTTTATAATCAGCTGTTACTACTACAGTCCAATCATTAACAGGAACAAATTTTACAAATTTATATCTTCCTTCATATGTATAATAACCTTCACCAGCTTCACCAGACTTCATTTTATCTACTAACCCTTTTAACTCACTATCATCTATACTCCCTATATTTTCATTCAATATTTTTTCTTTTGTAGGATGATTGATAAACACTCCATTTTTATCAATCATGTAAGCATATCCTTTTTCTCCAACTCTTAATTTTGATACATGACTTGAAATATTATCAAAACTAATGCTTGCACATATTGTACCTACAACTTTACTATCAATTACTAAAGGATACGCAATAGCTATTACAGGCTCATTATTATCTTTGTTTAATATAACATCACTTTGAGCAAAAGATCCATTTAATGCATTTTGAATATATTCTCTATCACTTAAATCAATATCAGTCTTTTCGTTCCTAGTGCTCATAATTTCTTTACCAGAAGCATCTGTTATATATAAAGACTCTATTTGATTTTTGTTTTCTTCTTGTAATTTCAATAAATATGTATATACTTCATGATTGTTTTCATTATATCCAGCTGCAGTATTAACTATATCTACATCATTGATTAAAACTTGAACATACTTACTTACAGAATTTATGCTCTGTTCTATAATCTCTGCTGTTTGTTCAGTAAGTTCTCTTAGTTCTTCCTCAGTTGCATGCTGTATTGAACGAGAAGTCATAATACTAGAAGTAACCCCCAAAATAAGAAGCGGAATTAATATAAATATAAAAAACATAGAAATCAATTTAGTTTTCAAACTTTTTTTCATTATTATCCTCCATTTACTATTCATTAACATTTATTTTTTATCCAACATTTAAATATTTTTGTATAACTAATTTATTATCTTTAAACTCTATTTTATCGGCAATACAATTTATAAGAAATAAACCTCTTCCACTATCACTTAATAAATTTTCATCTGCTAGTTTATTTGGAATACTTAAATTTTTAAACCCATTTCCACAATCCTCTATTTCAAATTCTATATTTTTATCATTACAAATATATCTTAAATAAATAGGCTTGTCATTATCACTGTTATTACCATGCTTAAAAGCATTTGTTAAAGCTTCTGTAAGTAATAGTTTAATATCAAAACAATCATTTAAAATATTCAGTTCCGTAACAACACTATCTATAACCTGTTTATAATTATCTAGTCCATATAAAATAAATTCATTTTTTTTCATTCTCACACTAAATCTCACCTCATTCTATTTTATTTCTAATGCAAGTAATGTACAATCATCTTTTATTCCTTCTACATCAGTTAACATACTCTTCAAAGAACTTTTTATATTATTTTTTAATTCAGTTATTGTAATAGTTTTAAAATACTCTTCTTTTATTTCCTCATTGTCAAATATGAAATCTAGGCCATCTGTGAAAAAATAAAATTTATCCCCTGATTTAAAATGAATTATCTTTTCATCAAATTCACTATCTTCAAACATACCAAGAAACGGACCTCTAACAATTCGATTTTCAGTATTACCTTTATTATTTTGATATATAAATTGATTAATTCCAGCTCCTACTATCTTTGATTCATTTTTTCTAAAGTCAAAGCTAAAACAACATACTGCTATATATCTTTCTCCTATATATTTAGCAACCTTTTTATTTAAACTATGAACTATTTTAGATGGATCGTTATTAATTAAAACTTCTTCATTAAACAAAACATTAAATGCAGATATATTAAGAGCAGCTGTAATTCCTTTACCACTCACATCTCCAATTATTCCAATAATTAAATCTTCATTAACTTTATGAGTATAAAAAAAATCTCCACTAACTGTCTTTGCTGGTATATAAAGTGACTCCATATGTGCTTTATTCACAAGAGGAAATGGCTTTTTCAAAAGTTCCTTTTGTATCTTAGCAGCAGAATTTAATTCTCTTTTTCTTTCTGTAATATCTCTAATTATAGAAAGAATTGCTGGTTTACCTTTATATAGCAAATAGCTTGAAGATACTTCTATATCTATTTTTGTATCATCACTAAAAACAGCTTTATAATCAAATGTAGTCTTTTTTGTTTTATTTTTTAATATTTGCTTCATTTTCTTATTCATAGTTTTTGCAAAATCAGGAGAATATTTATAAGCACTTTTTCCAATAAGATTTTTCTGATATTTCAAAGCTTCTTTATTTGCCAAAACAATTTCTCCACCTACTGTAATAATTATAGCATCTGGAGATATGTCAACAATTTGGCGATATCTTTCTTCACTTTCTTTAAGTATATTCTCAAAACTCTTTTTCTCAGTAACATCCCTTAATTGTTCAACAACAAATATCACTTTTCCTGAATCATCTAATACAGGATTGTACCTATATTCCATGTATTTATTAATTTCTGGAATATATTTTTCTCCCTGTGTTATTTGCTTAGTTTCAATTGCTTTTTCACAAAGACAATTAGGACAATTTTGATTTCTATTAAGCATCTCATAACATTTCTTCCCCTTAACTTCTTCATAACTTTTTTTAAAAAAATCATAACCAGCTTCATTATAAAACAAAACTGTATTATCAGGATTATATACACCTATAATATCTGAAATTCCTTTTAACACTCTTTCTAACTTCAACTCATATTCATCTCCTATATCAATCAAACAGTTCATATATTATTTTTTCTAAAAAATACCACCAATTAGTATTATAGCATAATCCTTCAAAATTTTTGATAATTTGCTTAAATAATTAAATCATATATAATATTTATTTTATTTCAATTTTAATTAAAGTACAATCATCTACTATAAATTCATTATCAGCTTGTATAAATCCTAAATTATTATTTAAAAAACTTACTAAATCTCCATTATTAAATCTTTGGATTAAATCTTTACTTACTTTTTCGTCATCTACTATAAAATCTAACCCATCTGTGAAAAAATAAAATTTATCACCTGATTTAAAGTTAATTATCTCTTGCTCAAATTTACTATCTTCAAACATTCCTAAAAATGCGCCTTTAATTATTTTTTCTTGACAATACTCTTTATCTGAAACATACATAAATTGACTTACCCCAGCTCCAGCTATATTCGCTATATTATTCTTAAAGTCCAAACTAAAGCAACAAGCTGCAATATATGTTTCTCCAAGAAATTTAGCTACTTTTTTATTTAAATCATTTAGTATATCAATAGAGTTTTGATTGTGTAATATAGCTTCATGAAATAAAATATTAAAAGCTAATGTACTTAGTCCTGCACTAACACCTTTTCCACTTACATCACATATTACCCCTATAACAAAATCATCATCTATAACTTCTATGTGATAAAAATCTCCACTAACTGTTTTTGCTGGAACATATAGTACATCCATATTAGCTTTATTATAAAGAGGAAATTCTTCTTGTAAATATTTCATCTGCATTCTAGCCGCTTTATGAACACCTGTTTCTTTTAATATTTTTCTCATATTACATACTTCTTTTGCCATTATACCTATTTCATCTTTATTTTCAATCAGATTTTTCAAGCAAATCTCATCATTAAAATTAAAATCAGCTGTATTTTTAATTATATGTGTTATTTTTAAAATAGGTTTTGAAATTGTTTTTCCTATATATAACGCAATCAACATAACCATACAAATTGATAAAAATACTATTATCATAGTCAAAACTATTTGTATTTTAAGTGATGAATAAACTTCACTAGTTGGTACTATAAAGGCTAAAATCCAACCATTATTCAAATAAGAATAACCTAATATTTCACCTTTTTTATTTGATTTGTATTCTATAATTCCCGAATCTTTTTTTTCTATTTCTTGTGATAAGAATTTCAATTTTTGATTATATATTGATTTTAAGTTATCTTTAACCTTAAAATCACGATGAATTAAAAAATCATAATTTTCATTCATTAAAAAAGCATATCCACTATCATATATTTTTATGTTTTTAATAGTATCTCTCATCTGATTTGTATTAATATCTATTCCTACAACCCCAATCAAAAGGTCATCTTTAAATATCGCTTGTGTATAAGAAATTATATTTATACCTAAATCAGTTTCATCATAAGGCTCACTCCATATACCGTTTTTCTTTTTTATAGTATTATAATACCAACTCATTTCTTTATTTTCAGGATAAAACCACTCTATATATGGATCATTTGGATCTGGGTCTGAATCTAATTTTTCTAAAACTTCATTTCCTTCTTTATCAGCATACCAAATCTCATGTACATCTCCTGTAAGTTCTGGATTAAAAGTAAAATAAATTGCTTCTATTCCACTTTTTATATTTATCCCCTGATCTTTATTTGAAATCTGTGCAACTTTTTTTATTATGGAATCCATATTTTGTTCATATTCATTTATATAAAAATTATGTTTTTCATTAAATTTATCAATATCAAATGTTGCGCTAATATACTGATTAATTATATTTACAGAGTTTTCAATCGATTTAAAATCACTATTAAATTCATTAGAATGACTTTGTGAAAGTAATGTTAATTTTTCAAAAACTTCTCTTTTACTAAAATTATAATTGATAAATACACTTATACTACTTATCAATAATGCAGTAATTACAGAACATAAAATCATAGCAAATGTTATTTTTACTCTGACTTTATTAGTAAATTTTATTTTTCCCATATAAGATCACCTATTTATGTATTAATTTGTATATATTTACATTAACTTCGTCATTTTAAAAGTAAACCTTTTTTGGCTATATAAACTCCATCCAAATTTTTCACCATATACATTCTCATTAAATTATACACCTTTCTGTATTCTGAATACAATCGAATTTATTTTTCGTAGGTGAAAAATGAAATTACCAAATCAGAAAATAGATTTATAATACAACACAATATTAGTATTTATGGTATTATACCTATTAGAGATAAATAATAGAATCCTGGTCTATTTAATAAATAGACCAGGATTTTATTACTTTAATATATTTTTTTTAATCTTTTTTCTTTAATTTTTTCTCTATCTCACTTACTGTCTTAAATGCAGTTTCCTCTAAACTAGATCCAATAATATCTATCCTTGAAGGAGATTCTTCCTCACTTAACTTCTTATGGACATCTATAATCGCAAATTTAACAGCAAAATATATTATCAAAAATAGAATCAAACGATCTAAAACATATTCCCCTGACATAATATCACCCTTTTGTAACTTAATTCAATTTATCTTTAATATTCTTTAAATCTTCTTCAATATTACTTATTCTTTGTGACATGCTTTTAATTTTTTTAGGTAATTTAAAAATAGCGCAAAAAACAAAATATAAAATACCAAATAAAATTATTGTGTTTACAAGTTGAATAAAAACCTCAATATCAAAACTTATAACTGGCATTTTTTATCCCCCCAATCTATACTAATACATTAAATACTTCTCTCTTTCGACCTTAAACTTATTTAAATCATCTTGATAAGAATCAACTATCTGCTCAGGAGTATATCCAATCTCAAGCAACTCTCCATATTTTGAAGTCCCCATTATTTTTTCAAACATAACTATATTTTTACTACTTTTAGGAATTTTAAATTTCGTTAAAGAATGTGCATACGTCAATGAATATGTACCAACCTTACACGGATTAAATTTATGATAATCAGTTACATTAAGTTTTACTCCACCCTTGTCCCCTTTATTTTCTGGAATAAACTCTACACCTTCAAGGTTTGAATTATTTAAAAGCTCAGCGAATTTATTACTGTCTATCCCTTTCCCACCTATCCAAGTAAACTTATCTCCTTGACCTATTCCTGTTCCTTCACCAATACCAGTTGCCATATATCCAAAAGCAGATTCTATAGTCGGTATATTAGGAGATGTCATAACCCATGGCAATCCAGTATCCTGATATATCATGTCTCTACTGTAATTCAACATAGGTACAACAGTTAAATTCGCACCAATATTTCTATTAAAAAACTTAGCCAACTCTCCAGCAGTCATTCCATGACACATAGGAAGATTGTCTATTCCAACGAACGACTTATACTTATCCTCAAGAACAAAACCTTCAATCTTGTTAGCTCCTATAGGATTAGGTCTATCCAGAACTACTATTTGTTTGTTATACTTTTGAGCTGCTATCATACAATAATTTAAAGTTGAAATGTATGTATATGTTCTAGACCCTATATCTTGTATGTCAAAAACTAAAACATCCACATCTTTAAGCATGTCCTCACTCGGCATTCTAGTTTTTCCATACAAACTGTATACAGGAATATTCATATTAGAATCCATATACGACTTTACATATTTACCCGCAGGAGTTAATCCATTAAGTCCATGCTCTGGAGTATATATAGACACCAAATTAGTATTTTCATAGTTGTATAACTTTTCAAAAGTATTTTGACCTATGCTATCAACCCCTGTTTGGTTAGTTATAACCCCTATATTTTTTGAATCTATTAACTGACTGTATTCACTTATCAACCTTTCATTTCCTAGAACAACTTTATTATCTATTGGTTGCTGTGTTGGATTTGAAGCAATCATAGATAGAGAAATTAAAAAAGCAAAAAAAGTTTTCATAATACCTCCCCCATATTAAATTTCATTTTATCTAAAGTTTATCATGATTTTAGTTTCTTTGTAAAACATTAAAAGACCATGTACAACAATTTTGTACATGGTCTTTTAATGTTTTACACACTCTTAGTATATTCTCTTAACCATTCTCTTTCATCATCATCTAAATAATCATATAAAGTGTTATATACTAATTCGTGATATTTATTCAAATAATCTCTTTCTAATTTACTTAACTGATTTACATCTATAGCATCTAAATCTATAGGTGCAAATGTAACTACTTCAAACTTCATAAATTGCCCATACTCATTCTTCTCTGCTTTTTTAGTTATAAGTTCATTTTCTATTCTAATACCATGTGAGCCTTCTATGTATATTCCCGGTTCATTAGTTGTTATCATTCCTTCTTCAAGTATCTCACTGTCAAATATATGAGGAGCTATTTTCCATCTGAATCCATTAGGAGACTCATGTATATTAAGTAAATATCCTACTCCATGTCCTGTTCCACATTTATAATCTATTCCTAAATTCCACATAGGGGTTCTAGCTAATATATCTAGATTATATCCCCTAACCCCATGTAAGAACTTTGCCATAGATAAATTTATCATACCTCTTAAAACAGCAGTAAAATGTGTTTTTAATTCATCACTTAAATCACCTAAAGCTATAGTTCTAGTTATATCTGTAGTTCCATCAATATAATGTCCACCTGAATCTATTAAAAACAAATGCTCTTTTTCAAGTTTATAATCTGTATCCTTTGTAGCACTATAGTGCATCATAGCAGCATGTTCTTTATATCCAGCTATAGTACTAAAGCTTGGCTGTATAAATCCATCTTGCTCTTTTCTTAAATCTTCTATCTTCTCAGTGGCACTCATTTCTGTTATATCTATTTTCCCAATATTTTTCTTTAACCAATGCATGAATTTTGTAAAAGCTACCCCATCTTTAATATGGCTATTTTTGATATTTTCTAACTCTATATCATTTTTTTTAGCTTTAAAGAACATAATCGGATTAAAATCGTTTATAATTTCTACACCTTTAGGTATGCTATTTAAAATTGCATAGTTAATATTTGTTTTATCTAGTAATACACGTTCATTTTTATCTATATTTTTTATAAAGTCATAAACAGCATTATATGACAATATATTTATATTTACATCATTTAGTTCTTTTAATATTTCATCATTTAATTTATTCTCATCAATAAATAAAAATGCTTCATCCAATCTAACTATACAGTAAGAAAGAACAACAGGATTGTACTTTACATCATCCCCTCTTATATTGAATAGCCATGCTATATCCTCTAATGTAGCTATAATATGGGTAGTTACATTTTTTTGTTTCATAATTTCTCTTAATCTAGATAATTTAGAGCTGCTGCTCTCTCCAGAATACTTAATATCCATCAAAAATGCCTTTTTGTCAGATAGTTTTGGTCTATCATCCCATATCTTGTCAATCAAATCATATTCATAAGATATTTTTATATTTTTATCACTTAACTTATCTCTTAAGTTATCCCCTATTTTAGCAGACACTACTTTTCCATCAAACCCCAATGTAGATCCAATTTCCATAGATTCATATAAATACTCTTCTACAGTAGGTATACCTTCTTCACCCATTTTGAATAATTTAATTTTACTTCCCTCTAACTGAGTGGCAGCTTGTATGAAATATCTTCCATCAGTCCAAAGACCTGCTTCATTTTGAGTTACTACTACAGTTCCAGCTGAACCTGTAAATCCAGAAATAAATTCTCTACACTTAAAATAATCTCCTACATATTCGCTTTGATGGCTATCATCTGATGGAATTATATAGGCATCAATATCGTATTTTTTCATTAAATTTCTAAGTTCATATACTCTATCTCTTACATTCATGGTAAATCCCTCCTCATCTTCTAATTTACCATTTAATGCAAATCACTTCAACAATAACTATACTAACCAAAGCGAACTTAAATACTCTATCAGTATTTAAGTTCGCTTTTTCAATTTGAAAGTTTGTTCCAATAGAAACATTTGGTTGACTTAAAACCTCGGCTTCTATTATTACCTTATTTTCTTGTGATTTTTTTCCTTATCTACAATAGCTATATTTTCGTATACCGTTTTAAAAGGTAACAACCTATCCTCTTGAAAAACACATCCTACACTATCCAAATTACTTGTTATTTCTTCTTTATTAATTTCTAAATCTAAACTTCCTTCCATCTTTTCATCCCCTGCCATCATTTAACTTAGATTATATAATATTTTACATTTATTATCAATTTGATGCTACCAATATACTTAAATTGCTTTAAAATTTTTTAGTACCTAACAACTTATTTTTTAATATATAAATGTAATATTTTTATAACCATTTTTTGTGTTATAGTATATATACTATAAATATAGTAAAATATATACAAAGGATGAAGTGAGTATGAAAAAAACATTAATAGTAAAATTAATTAAAATAATAGTTTTAATATTAGTATCTTCTTTTATTATGATTGAAGGACTTATTATAATTAATGGCCAAGAAGATAAGGAATATGATGTTGAATATCTAGTAGTTTTAGGATCAGGTCTTTGGGGAGATGTTTTATCGCCTACATTATTAGGTCGTATGAATAAATCTTTAGAATTCATAGAAAATAATCCTAATGCTAAAATAGTTGTTTGTGGAGGTCAAGGTAAAGGCGAAAATCTTACTGAAGCTCAAGCTATGAGAGACTACTTAGTTTTAAATGGAATAGATGAAAATAAAATTATACAGGAGAATAAATCTACAAATACAATGGAAAATCTAAAATTTACAAAAGAAATCCTAAAAAAATCAGATGGTAAAGACAACCATAAAATTATGATTGTTACAAATGAATTTCATTTATTTAGATCTAAATTTATAGCTAAAAGATTAGGATTTATTCCTTATGGTATGCCCTCTAAAACGATAACCAGTATAGCTCCTAAATATTTTATAAGAGAGTACTTTGCAGTGATAAAATCATTTTTTTTTGATAGATAAAAGTTGTATTAATGCAATATTAATACTGATTATTTATTATTATTTTTTAATATTATACGAATTATAATAAATAATCCTTTAATATTAAATAAAATATTGTTATAATGGAATATATTGATAATAAAATATACCAATTATTTTATTATCTATTTTTTTAATGACAACAAAATAATATATTACGATAATAGCAAACTTACCTAAAGGTAAGGACGCAAAGACATGGGTCTAAGGGATATAAATTCTATGATTGCCAGTTTGCCGAAAAGTGAAATAAAGCTTATTTTAATAAGTTTTATTTTGAGTATTAAATAAATCTCAAAGCAGATAATTATTTAATGCTAAAATATATAACATAAAAATGTTAAGGCAAAAGATGTCTATGTCCTATAGACATCTTTTTTTATTTTTATAGATTTCTAATGATATTAAAATAATATAACAAATTATAATCAAGGAGGACTGGTATATGAAATTAATTTTTTTATCAGACAAACATGTTGGAAGTGAATTGTCAAAACCTGTTTATAATAAAAACGGAAATATTGTATTAAACAAAGGAGGAAAACTGTCAGATTTTGCTATAAAAAAACTAAATGGACTTGGTATTTATAGTGCTTATGTTGAAGAAGAAGGAACTGAAGATATTGTAGTAGAAGATGTGATTGATGTAAATACGCAATTAAAATGTATACAGCTTTTAGAAGAAGCATTTAATTCTATAAAAAAAAATGGATATTTTGATGAATCACAAATAACAAATTTACTTAAAGAAATTTTACAAAACTTATCTATTTCAGAAAATACACTTTCAGTTTCTAATGGCGTAAGAAATATAGAAAATAGTATATATGTTCATAGTTTAAATGTTGCTATTCTCTCTGCTATTATAGGTATCAATTTAAACTATAATTATGAAAAATTATATAATTTAGTGTTAGGTGCATTTTTACATGATATAGGATATGCTTTAAGTGATGATGAAAATCATACAGTAAAAGGTATAGATATTTTAAGAAATAGTAAAGGAATAAATGTTACTTCTTATATAATAGCACTTCAGCATCATGAAAGAGTAGATGGATTAGGTTATCCAAATCAACAAAATGGAAATGATATATATGAGTTTTCAAAAATAGTTGCTATATGTAATGAATATGATAATTTGATTTCAAAGAAAGGATTGCAGCCTTTTGAAGCTTTTGAAGAGATTATAGGAAAATCATCTACATATTTTGATGAAAATATAATTAAAGTTTTCAAAAAAAATATTTATATATATCCAACTGGTATGGAAGTTAAGCTTAGTAGTGGAGATGTAGGTGTCGTATATCAACAAAATAAATATATGCCAATGAGACCTATTGTTAAAACAAAAGATAAACATTATAATCTTTTGGAAGAATTAACCCTATTCATAGTTAATAAATAATATTACTTTCTTATATTATATATAAATACCCTATGGAATAAACTTTTTAATGTCTACTCTATAGGGTACAGTATAATCTTATCTATAAGCTAAATTTTTTAACTACTTCATCTAATCTATTAGCTACAGTTTTTAAATCATTAGCACTACTTGATATATTCTGCATTATACTACTTTGTTCTTCCATAGAACATAAAACCATTTCAGTAGATGCACTTGATTGTTCCGTTATAGCTGATATACCTTCGATTGAAACTATAACCTCATCCTTATCTTTATTCACAAGATGTATATTTTCCACCAATCTATCTATATTCTTCGTCATATTTTCGATAGTTTCATCTATACTTTTAAATGATCTTTCAGATTCTTGCATAGATAGAATCGCTTCTTTATTTATATCCTGACCTTTCCCAATATTTATCTTAACTTCACCTACTTGACTTTGGATTTCTTCTATCATATCACTTATTTTCTTTGTAGATAATCCTGTTTGTTCTGCTAATTTTTTTATTTGGTCTGCTACAACTGCAAATCCTCTTCCAGCCTCCCCTGCTCTTGCAGATTCTATAGCTGCATTTAAAGCTAGAAGATTTGTTTGTTCTGCTATATCTTCAATAGTATTTACTATCTGTCCAATAGAATTGGATTTATCTGCAAGAATTTCTACATTCTGAGCTACTTCTTCATTTGCCTTTGTTGTTTCTTTAAACTTATCTACTAATGCTTTCATATTCTTTATTCCTTCGATATTTGCCTGCTTTGACTTATCAGTATCTTCTTTAACTTTTTTAGAAATATCTACCGAATCATTAATTTCATTTGCAAGCTTTTGAAGATTTGTCACACTCATTTGAGCTTCCTCAGCCTGATCTCGTGATCCAGAGGCTAATTCTTCCATAGACATATTCACACTTTCTATTCCGTCTACTATTTCATTTGTAGAATTTGATATTCCATATGAGCGGTCCAAAACCTCACTTGAATTTTCTTTTAACATACCTACAATTACCCTAAGTTCTTTTCTCAAATTAACTACTGCTTTAGATATAATACCTGTCTCATCCTTGTATGTAAATATTTTTTCAAAGCTTTTATCATAAGCTAAATCTAAATTAGCAGTTTTGTTGACAAGATCTGTTATTACTAAAATGGGATTAGCTATCTTCTTAGCAAAATATAAAGACAAAATAATACATATTAACAACACTACTACCGATAGTATTATAGTTACTTTAATACTATTATTAACCTGCTTTTCTAGCAAATCTTTTTTATGCACAATAAACTCGTCTATATCATCTGTATAATTACCTGTTCCAATTACCCATTCGAACTGTTTAAATGCTCTACTATAAGCACGTTTTGGAGATGCTTTTTCTTCTCCTTTTTTAGGAAATAGATAATCTGTATATCCTCCACCTTCTTTTAATCCATTAGATATAATTTCTTGTATTATATACTTTCCAGTTGTATCTTGTAGATTAATCCTATTAGTTCCTTCTACATCTTTTCCAAGCAAAACAACATTTTCACCATCATATGTATCTATCCAAAAGTATCCTTCTTCTCCATATCTGACGTCTCTAACTATATCAGCACCTTGTTTTTTGGCTTCTTCTAATGTAAGTTCTCCTGTTTCATATTTACTATATATACTATCTAACATAGTTATAACACTATCAACTTGTTGTTTAATCATTGCATTATAATCTTCTCTAACTGATATTTCCATTAGTTTTATCATATTATCATTTGCTTTTTTCATTGAATAGATATTACTTCCACCTATAAACAATGTTGTAAGTATAGATACAAAAATTGTCAATAATATTATTTTGTCGCTTATTTTTTTCATAATGGATTCCCCTTTCGATAGTCTTAACTAATATATCGGATATTTTCTGAATTTTCTTTATATTAATAATAAAAAAACAATAGATACAATTTACAATTAAATTTAACCTGTTAATACTTTTTATTCTTTTGAAAGCTACTTAAGCGCTTAGCTCACAACAAAAAAAGATGTTCATTAAAATGTTAGCTGCCTAAATTTCGTACAAATGTAATTATTTATTCACTATAAAATACCAATTGATCAAATCTCTAATTTGGAAAAATTATAGCTCTTAATCCCAAAACAAATGACATTAAAATACCGCTAATGTTGTAAATGTTTTTAATAAAACTTAGTAGTTCTAAGGTTTCTAATGTGATAAGGTGAGAGTATTTAAATCTTCCTTGTTTTGTTAGTATTTAAACTATTATAATCCTATTCCTAACAGTGTTTGGAATCTCATATACCCTAGCAGTTTTATCTGCTTGAGCATAATCTGATATGTCTATATTTTTCCAAAGAAGAATTTAGAAGGTCTTTGAATCTATGTGAGCAATGGACATTTCCAGAATCGAGATACATTGCAACTGTTTCAGCATTTTTTCCTGCCAAAGCAGCTGATAACTGATATCCAGATTGATTTTTTTTCTTTGAAAAGTTTACTATGAATATCTTCAAATTGAGATATATTTGTAGCATTCATTCGCCTTAAAAGAATATTAATTTGAGATTGGTCAGGGAAACTATCCATGTTAAATAAATTTGCTGATAGTTTTTCAGTTCCGAGCTTTTCATAAATAATACCACCTTTCTTATTTTAGAGTACTTGTCGAATGGTAATTCTTTTATAAGAATATGGTATTATTTTTTTGTCTTTTATTCTATGGTAAAAATAGGGGATGAAGTTTTAATTTATAATAGAGTTTTTAATAACCCACAGACCCTAAAAAAATAACCCAGATTTCGTTTGTACGAAATCTAGGTAGCTGATTTTTTGTTAATATTTCATAATCCTTAGTTTTATTAAAATATTGACTTAATCAGCGGTATTTTAATGAGCATCTTTTGCCATTTAACCACCTATATTCAATTAGTCTTATTCATCACACTTACTAACTCTTCTAACCCTTCCCTTAATAGGTCTCCCCTGAAGAGCATTATAAACCATTTCACCTTTTCCATTTAATATCTCTACAAAAGTAGAAACATCTATTATATTTATAATCCCTATATCAGCAGCAGTCATTCCCTCTACATTACAAAGAGTTCCAACTACATCAACTGGGCGCATCTTAGTTTTTTTACCTGCATTTATATGAAGCTTCATAATTCCTTCACTTACTTTTTCACTCTTTAGTGGACCCATATCTAATTTTGTACTATTTTTTTCATTAAAATCAGCTATACATTCATCAACAGTAATCTTATCTGGATGTTCTTTAGGTTCTATTTCCTTATTTATATACTTTTGTATAACATCTATAAATTTCATATCATTTTCTGTTACAAAAGTAATAGACTTACCTGATTTACTTGCACGAGCAGTTCTTCCTATTCTATGAACATAATCTTCCTTATCCTCAGGTGTATCATAATTTATAACATGAGTTATACCATCTATATCAATACCTCTCGCTGCAACATCTGTAGCTATTAAGTGTCTGAATTTACCTTTTCTAAAGTCATTCATAACTAAGCTTCTATCTTGCTGTTCCATCCCACCATGAATTTTGTTACAAGATTTTATCCAAGGATATAGATTATCACAAAGCTCATCAACCATTCTTTTAGTATTACAAAATATCATGCATCTATCTGGATTCTCAACTACTAAGATATCCTTTAAAAATTCAAATTTATCATCTTCATCTACAGAGTATCTTTCCTGATCTATTTTATCAACAGTTAGATTTTGAGTTTCAATTTCTATTTGCTCGTAATCTTTCATATATGATCTACACAGATTTTGTATATCTTTAGGAATAGTTGCAGAAAGTAGCATAGTTATCCTATGTTTAGGAAGTTTTTCTATTATAGCTTCAATCTGCTCTATGAATCCCATATTTAACATTTCATCCGCTTCATCTATTACTAAATACTTGATCATAGATAAATCTATAGTTCCTCTTTCCATATGATCTATCAATCTTCCTGGAGTTCCTACTACTATATGTGTCTTTTGCTTAAGTTCTTTTTCCTGTCTTCTAAATGAGAACTGTCCATATACTTCAGATACCTTAAGTCTTTTGAATCTACCTATATTAAAAAACTCTTCTCTTACTTGAATTGCAAGCTCTCTTGTTGGAGTAACAACTAAAGCCTGTGGCTTATTCTCATCCCAGTCAACCTTGTCACATATAGGTATTGCAA
The DNA here is from genome assembly GCF_037844525.1 of Tepidibacter sp. Z1-5. NCBI lineage: Bacteria > Bacillati > Bacillota > Clostridia > Peptostreptococcales > Peptostreptococcaceae > Tepidibacter > Tepidibacter sp. Z1-5. The sequence goes on from NZ_JBBMMD010000013.1 coordinate 20,015, forward strand.
ATGATGCTGTTTTTCCACTTCCTGTTTGAGATTTAACAACAACATCTCTTCCTTTAAGTGCTATTGGAATCACCTTTTGTTGAACTTCAGTAGGTGATGTATAGTTTAATCTATCTATAGCCTCTAATATTTCATGGCTCAAGTTATAATCTTTAAAATTTAATGTCATTATATAATCACTCTTTTCATGTTTATTTTATCCGTAAGTACTAATATAACACAAAATAGATATTTAGATAAGTACAATTAGTTTTTCCATTTATACTATCGTTAATCTATAATTTGTTAACTATATAAAAAAGTAAGTGCCATGTCTAACTTTATAGTCCATGGCACTTACTTTTAAACAATCTCTTGTTCAAATACATAATTATCGCTACACAATCTAAACTCTTGATTTACATACTGTAAAGCTTCTCTTCCTTTTTTCTTATCTATTATACAAGATATCTTTATTTCTGATGTACTTATCATCTGTATATTAACTCCTAGTTCATAAAGACTTCTAAAGAAAACAGATGCAACGTTAGAACTTCCTGCTATTCCAATACCTACTACTGATATTTTTGAAACTGACTCATCTATGATTATATCTTTTGCATTAATTTTGTTTTTTAGTTCATTTGATATTCGTTTAACTTCTTTTAAATCCTCAACCTTTACAGTAAACGATATGTCATTTATATTCTCCCTGTTTATATTTTGTATTATCATATCAACCTGTATATTGTTCTTTGATAAAGTATCAAATAATTTATATGAAATACCTGGTTCATCTGGAACTTCAAGTATTGAAATTTTAGCTATATTTTCATCTAAAGAAACCCCTCTTACCAATACATTCTCCACCTTATTCACCTCCACAACCTCTGTCCCATTACATTTATTAAAGCTAGATTTCACTACAAGTTCTACATTGTATTTTCTAGCAAGCTCTACACATCTAGGATGAAGAACTTTAGCTCCAAGACTTGCAAGTTCCAACATCTCATCGTATGAAATTCTATCAAGAAGATTTGCACCTTTTACAATTCTAGGATCTGATGTATATACTCCATCTACATCAGTATAAATCTCACATCTAGTTGCATTTAATATAGCTGCTAGTGCAACTGCTGTTGTATCTGATCCACCTCTACCAAGTGTAGTTATATCATTTTTTTGTGATACTCCCTGAAATCCAGCTACTATGACTATTTTTTCTTTTTCTAGTTCGTTCTTTATCCTTATAGTATCGATATCCTTGATTCTAGCTTTTTTGTGCTTATCATCAGTTATTATTTTACATTGATATCCGTTTAATGATATGACTTCTTCATTTAGTTCTTGTATAGCCATGGCAAGAAGAGATATAGACATTTGCTCCCCAGTTGATAAAAGCATATCCATTTCCCTACTTGATGGATTTTCATTTATCTTCATAGCTTTTTCAATCAATTCATTAGTAGTGTTGCCCATAGCTGATACTACAACAACTATTTTATTATTTTTATATTTTGCTTTTACAATTTGTTTAGCTACATTCTTTATCCTATCTATTGAACCTACCGAACTTCCTCCATACTTTTGAACAATTATATTATCCATACTCTCCTCCCCCTTTTATGTCATTATTTAGCCTCGTATTTCAAATTCATTATATCTCCTTCAATTCTCATGTAGCAGTATTCTCTCTCAAGAATATTTAATTTACCTACAAACTGCTCTATTTTATCAGCACTTACAATATCAGTAATAACAATTAAATCTTCATTCATACTGAGTATTTCATATTTCAATTTATTTGAATCCATCAATTTTAAAATTTTTGCTATATCGCTCTTGTTACCAGGACTAACTCTTATATAGTATCTTCCTTCAAACAAATCTATACCAGCAGATATTAACTTTCCATTTTGAACAAAATTATCTCTCTTATATTGACCAGTTACAATATCGAATATATCTGAAACCACTGCATTTGCAGTAGGACTCTTACCTGCACCTTGACCGTAAAATTGTAGTTCCCCAATAACATTTCCTGTAATAGATACTATATTAAATGCATTTTTCACAGTTGTAAAAGTAGAATTTTCATTTAAAAGTATAGGCTCAACACTTGCAGAGTAGTTATTATCACTTGAAATAGCACTTCCAACTAACTTTGATACAAGTCCTAACTTCTTAAACATCTTTATATCAACTTTATTTATAGAACTTATACCTCTACACATAATGCTGTCTACATCTGTTTTGTTATTAAAGGCTATAGATGATAGTATCGCAAGCTTTCTTTTAACATCATATCCTTCTATGTCATCAGTAGGATCTGCCTCTGCATAACCTAATTCTTTAGCTATATCCAAAGCCTCATCAAAGCTTAAGTTTTCATCACACATCTTTGTCAAAATGAAATTTGTTGTTCCATTTAGTATTCCTCTAACATTGCTTATATTATTAATTCTAGCACTTTGTTTTAAAGGTTTTATAATAGGTATTCCACCTCCAACACTTGCCTCAAATAAAAATCCTCTATTATACTTATTAGAAAGATCTAACAGTTTATCTATATACTTTGAAACAACAGCCTTATTTGCAGTTACAACATGCTTATTGTTTTTAAAAGCAAGACACATATACTCATAAGCCTTGTCGATTCCACCCATAACCTCGATAACAATATCAATTTCAGGGTTTTCTAATATTTCTAAAGGATTTTGTGTGAATATTTCCCTAGGTACATCTACATTCCTTTTTTTATTTATATCTCTAACTAATATTTTGCTAACCTCAATTTCTTTATTTAAAAGTCTTCTCAAATTGTTTTCAGTATTATTTATAATTTCGTATACTCCTGTTCCCACTGTACCAAATCCTAAGAGCCCTATTTTTATCATCTCAATACCCCTTTCTTAAATCCCAATCTCATTTTGTCTTTCTGTAAAAGACATTTGTATTTGTATAGAAAACATTATATCACAGTTTTTTTAATTTACAATACTCTTTTTATTTAAATTTTGTAGATTTATTATAAAAATTATTTTATATATATTAAAAAAAGGACTTTTCAGTCCTTTTAATTTTAATAAGATTTATTTTTGCCTTCGTTTGTAACCGTTTGTATATCCATCAAAGTAGTATCAATATCTAACGTATATTTAAATATATTATTTTTATGATTTTGATGTATATTTTTGTCTTTTTTTTGATTTTTAACCTTTTTAATCACAAAAAAACCTCCCTTCTGTCTATAATATTTAATTTACCCAAGACAGAAGGAATATACATAGTAAATTTATGGTGAAATATAAAGATTAAAATCTTAATTTTTGATTATCAAATTCTTCATACTTATATCCAATACATTAGCTGAATGTGTAAGAGCACCACATGATATATAGTCTACTCCAGTTTTTGCTATACTCCTAATTTTATCTATTGAAACATTACCTGAAGCCTCCGTTATAGCTTTCCCATCAATTATTCTAACAGCCTCTTTCATATTTTCTATATTCATATTATCTAACATTATTATGTCTGCCTCTGCTTCTAAAGCTTCTTTAACTTCTTCTATACTTTCAACTTCAACTTCAATCTTTCTAACAAATGATGTATTTTCTTTTGCAAGCTTTACAGCATTTTTTATCCCTCCACATGCTTGTATATGGTTATCCTTTAGCATAACACCATCTGATAAGCTAAATCTATGATTGCATCCTCCTCCAACTTTAACTGAATATTTTTCAAAAATCCTTAGATTTGGAGTTGTCTTTCTTGTATCTAAAAGTTTTGCTTTGGTTCCATCCATTTTTTCTACCATTTTATTTGTTATTGTTGCTATACCACTCATTCTCTGTAAAAAATTTAGAGCTACTCTTTCCCCTGTAAGCACATTTATTGTACTTCCTTTTATAATCCCTATAATCTGCTTATTCTCAATTTTTTCACCGTCTTTAACATTAAATTCAACATGAACATTTCCTAGTAAATCAAATACTCTTTTAAAAACATCTAACCCTGCAATAACTCCATTTTCCTTTGCTATGAGTTCTACTGAACATAAACTAGGTTCACTTAATATTGAATTTGTTGAAATATCTCCATAAACACTATCTTCTATTAATGCATTCTTTATACTCTCATCAACAATTAACCAATTCATTTTTTAGATCTCCTCTCACTTTAATAAGCTCATTCAATGCTATTTTCACGTTTTCTTGTCTTATATTTGCTGCATTTACACAATTATAGCTTTCATCAAATTCTAACTTATTAAGTTCTATTTCATCTATATAATCATTTATAATTATAGATGCTCTTCTAGAAAATACTAATGCTTCCTGAAGTGAATTACTTGCCAATCTATTTGCTCCATGAACACCTGTACAACTAACTTCCCCACAAGCAAATAGTCTGTTCATTGATGTTCTTGAATATGTATCTACAGTAATCCCACCCATAAAATAATGTTGTGCAGGAGTAACTGGTATTCTATCCTTTGTCATATCTATTCCCTTATTTATACAAGCTTCATATATACTTGGGAATCTATCAACTATATACTGACTATTTTTATGAGTTATATCTAAAAAAACACATTCTGAATTTGATTTTGATTCTTCATTAAGAATAGCTTTTGAAACTACATCTCTTGGTAATAATTCATCAACAAATCGTATACCTCTTTTGTTTAATAGATATGCGCCTTCTCCTCTAACTGCTTCTGAAATAAGGAACCTTCTATTTTCTCCTTTTTCATATAAAGAAGTTGGATGAAATTGTATATAATTTATATCCTTAAGATTGATTTTATGTTTACAAGCTATAGAAATACCGTCACCAGTAAGTGTTTTAACATTAGTTGAATTTTTAAATAATCCTCCAATACCACCACAAGCTAATATGGTTATCTTGGAATAAATATTTATTACTTCATTATTCTTTACAGCTATTCCGCCAAAACATGTATTATTTTTCTCAATAATATCAATTAAACAGCTCTGTTCTATTATTTGTATATTACTTTTCTCTTTAACTCTTTTTAATAATACATTAAATACTTCTCCACCTGTTCTATCTTTACAATGAACTATTCTATTCTTGCAATGAGCAGCTTCTCTAGTATATTGAAGTTCTCCATCTACAGTGTCAAACTTAACGCCTAATTTAATAAGGTTATTAATATTATCAATAGATTCTTCTGCCAAAATTCTAACTACTTCTTCATTATTTTTATATTGACCTGCTTTTAAAGTATCCTGTATATAATTCTCAATATCATATTTATCTCTTGCTGTAGCTATACCCCCCTGAGCTAAATATGAGTTACAATCATCTACCTTTTCCTTCGTAATCATTATCACTTTAAGATTATTTTTTAAGTTCAGTGCACTATATAAACCTGCAATACCAGTACCAACTATAAGTACATCTGCATAAACTTTCATTTTATACGCCCCCAAGAATTAATTATAAAGCGAAACTTAATTATCCTAATTCATGCATTTTTCTTAAAGCATTTTCAGCCTTAATTCTTACCTCTTCATCAATATGAATTTCATTTGATAAGTCTTTAAGGCAATTATACACATCTGTTATAGTTGTGATTTTCATATTCTTACAGACCATATCTAATGAGTGAAATTTCTTATTAGGACTTATTTTTCTAAGTTTATGTAATATACCCACATCAGTAACAACTATAAATTCTTGTTTATTACTATTAGACGCATACTCTATTATTTGTCCTGTGCTTCCTATAAAATCTCCTAGTTTTCTAACTTCTTTCGTACATTCTGGATGAACTAAAACTTCTATATCTTGTCCATGCTCTTCTTTCACTTTTATAACATCTTCCTGTCTTATATTATTATGTATACAACAGAATCCATCCCAGAGTACTATTCTTTTTTCTGGTACTTTTTCTTGAATATATGATCCTAAATTTTTATCTGGAACAAATATTATTTCATCACTTTGAATATTTCTACATATATTCATAGCACTTGATGAAGTACAACACACATCAGAAATAGCCTTAACTTCTGTGCTTGAATTTACATAGCACAATATCTTAGCGTTTGGGTATTCTTTCTTCATTTTTTCAATTTTATTAGGACTAGCCATAACTGCCATCCCACATAGTGCTTCTTCATTAGGAAGTAGTACTGTCTTATTAGGAGATAATATTTTAGCACTTTCTGCCATAAATTTAACCCCACAAAAAACTATTACATCAGCATCACTCTCAAAACCTACCTTACTTAAATAATAAGAATCACCAACATAATCTGCTATATCTTGAATTTCAGAGTTCTGATAATAGTGCGCCAAAATAATAGCATTTTTCTTTATTTTCAATTCTTTTATTTTGTTAACTATAGAATTCATTATTTTCACCTCTGTATAAATTTTTTATGTAGTAAACACAGGTGTATATACACCTGTGTTTACACTATATCATCTTAGAATATATTTATCAATACAAAACATATTCTTCGTTTATCCACAATTTAAAAATCATATAATTTCCCATACAAAAAAAAATTTGCTTTATTCTAACTCATAGTTCATATCGCCAACGAGTCCTAACTGACTCCATTGCTCAAAATAGTTGTAACTTTAGTGATTTAATCAACATTATACTCTAATTAAAAATTTTATAATTTCTTTCATTTCATCACCTTCCTTTTATTAGTACATATTGTACTAATATATTTAATTAGTATAAGTTATACAATTTATATTGTAAAAAAATATGTTTTCTATATGTAATTTTTTAGTTGGAAATGTTTATAAGGTATTATAATTCTTAAACATGTAAAAATAATATTACATTCAATTTAAGGAGGTTTTTTATAATGAAGCAAAGAGAAAAAGATCATAATGTAAATACAAATAAAAGTGAAAATTTAGGTTTAGAAAATGCCCGTAGGATAGACGACCTTATAGATTTAGTTGAAAAACATACAAGAACAGAACGTCATCTTGAGCAGCATTCTGATATTTCTTCTCCTGAACAAATTGAACATTCTAAAGAAGTTCAATGCGAAAGAGAGCACAAAATAGAAAATTTAAAAAATATAATAGCATATGGACAACATGAGAGCGATAATGAACTTGAAAATCTAGAAAAAAATTACCATTACTCTCAAGGATATCTAGATCATAATCAAGAAAATATGAATGAACAAGATGTTGAAAGAGCCATTGAAAAACAAGAGCATCGTAAAGATCAAATGAAATTTTTAAAATAGAAAAATAAAAGGACTATCTCATAATAAAATATATGAGATAGTCCTTCTTTAATAAAAGATAGGTGATATCCACTTAAATATCCTCTAAATTATATTTATGTTTTAATTTAATAATTCTTTTTACACTTTCATCAATTCTTTCTATACTGATTTTCCCACTATTTACAGCTTCATTTAAAGCTTCTAATGCCTCTATTTGCTTTTCTTTAGTATGACACATCAAAATAATATCAGCCCCTGCTTTAACAGCTTCTACTGATGCATCTTTAGTACCATAATTTTTTGCAATAGCACCCATTTCCATATCATCTGTAATTATTACTCCATTAAAATTCAATTCATTCCTCAAAATATCAGTCAATATTGTTTTAGACAAAGTAGCTGGTTTTTTACTTTCATCAACATTAGGTAAAACTATATGAGCTGTCATTACTGCATCTGCTCCTTTGTCAATTGCTTCTTTAAAAGGAATTAGTTCAAATTTATCAAGCCTTTGTTTATCGTGATTTACAACTGGAAGTCCTATATGAGAATCTACCTTTGTATCGCCATGGCCAGGAAAATGCTTTACAACAGAAATAACATTTGAATCTTGAAGCCCTTTCATAGTAGCAATTCCCAATGTCTTAACTATTTCAGAATCCGTTCCAAATGACCTATCTTGTATAACTGTATTTTTAGGATTACTATATATATCAAGTACTGGTGCAAAATCCATATTGAATTTAAAATCATTAAGCTCAGTTCCTATTTGCTTGCCTATTTTATAAGACAAACCTTTATCATTTTCTTTTCCTATTACTTTATTAGATGGAAATTTTGTGCTTCCTTCAGGCAATCTTGTAATTCTTCCACCTTCTTCATCAACTGATATAAACAGAGGCAATTTATTCTTTGAATTTATACTTTTTATATTATTATTTAAATTTAAGAGTTGTTCTGAATTTTTTATATTACGTTTAAATAAAATAACTCCTCCTACTTTATAATTTTCTAATAAATCACTAAAATCCGAATCAACTTCATATCCATTAAAACCTACTATTATCATCTGTCCTAATTTTTCTTCTAAAGATAAACTGTTAATAATATCATTTACTTTATTTTCTTCTAACTCTTTTTTAGTTAAAACCTTTTCTTTGTTTTCTTCAACTTTCTCCATATTACCATCGTTTTTTATATTTACAAAGATTAATGCTAGTACTAATAATATTAATGTAATTTCAATAAGTGTCTTTTTCATCGCTATTCTCCTTTTATGTCATAGTCAATATATTAAAATCCATATATTAAAAATCTCTCACTATTATCGCTCTTATATAAATTCTCCACTATAATCTCATCTATTAATATAAAAGGTGTATTGTTTTCTAAATAATATATGTAATCCTCCGATGGATAATATAAAATCAATTCTACTCTTCTTTCATATTCTTCTACTGATAGTAAAATATTATCTATAATTTTTCTAAATATCTGTATAGAAAAAGGGTTAAAAAAATAAAATTTATTATCTGCAGGTTTTATATTATACTCCTGAGCAAAACAACATAAAAAATTAATCTTATCTATATTCTTTTTATATTTTTTCAGATAGCTATATTTATTTTCAATAGCTTCTAAATAAAGTTCTTTATCCATTTCTACACCTATAACATTTGAATTATAAAAATAGTTTATGTAAAAAACAAGTCTTCCCTTACCACATCCAAAATCAACAATATTATCATCACTTTCTACCTGATATTGTTTAAATAATATTTCAAGTGCAGAATATAAAGTAGCCTCGTATGGATGATAATGAAGCGAACTTTTATCCCATTTTCGATGTCCTGTTGTCTTTATATTTAATAAATTTTCATAATATTTTTCTTCCATTTAATTTCCTTTCTTGTTTACAAATGTCAAATAATTATAATAACAGCTCAAATTTGTATAGTTATTTGCTTGTTAATATTATATACCATAAGGATGTATACTTACATAAAAAATTCGCTTTATTCTAACGCATAGCTCATGTAGCCAACGAGTAATACGAGCTGCATTGCTTAAAATTAATTGAAAGCTTAAATCTTTAATCAATGTTATCACAAAATTTAAAATCATATAATTTCCTTATATATATAGTACGAATAAATTCTATAAATAGTCGCATAATAATATTAAGAAAATCAACTTGGAGGTTATCAAATGGATACTAAACAAGAGTTTTTAGGAGCTATAAGAAGTGAGTTAGACGATTTAGTTGTTGGAGCTTTACATCTAGAGCAAGTGTATATAAATGAAAAAGATGCGAAAAATAATGATGGTATACAAGTCGAGTGGCATGGTGGAGTATTAGAAGGTCATTATTATGTAATTGATAGTGACTTATATACAGACAAAGCTCGTAAAAAAATAAGAGCTAAATTAGACGTTATATCATCTAAAATACATGAAGGAGCAAAAAAAGGTTTAATTCAAAATGAACAAGATTTATGGCGTCAGTAAGTTAATATTTTAATCAAAAAAATAATGCTTATTAAAATATCAATATTAATATTTTAATAAGCATTATTCCTTAGCTTAAAAACTATTAATTTTTAGCTATATAATTATTTTTTTCATATTTTCTTTATACTTATCATCTATTTTTGAGACAACAAGTTAAAAGGATATTGATTATAAGGTTTTAATTCAAATTTACATACCTTTTTATCCTTTGGATGAATAAATTCTATGCTTTTAGCCCATAAAGCTATTTGAGTATATCCTTTCATCTTAACAAATCTTTTATTATATTTATTATCTCCCCATAAAGGCATATCTGCATTTGAGAATTGGACACGTATTTGATGATGTCTTCCTGTTTTAAGATTTATTTTTACAAGACTTAAAATTCCATCTTCCTCTGTATTAACACTATCTATAACTTCATATTCTAAAATTGCTTCCTTAGCATTCTTATTTTCTTTAGAAACCACCTTTGACATATTAATTCTACCTGTTTTTAAAAGATAATCTCTAAGTATTCCTGTTTTACCATCAGGCTTTCCACAAACTACAGCATAATATTCTTTTTTAAATGTTTTATTCTTCATTTGCTCTGATAGACTTGCATTCGCTTCTTTTGTTTTTGCAAATATCATTAATCCTCCAACCGGTCTATCTAATCTATGAACTAATCCTATATAAGGATTTCTCGCCTTAGGATAAGCAATCTTCAAATGCTCTTTCATCATAGAAAGCATGTCCATATCATTTGTTTTATCCTTTTGAGAAGGAACCTTAGGTGGCTTTTCTGCTACTATAATATAACTATCTTCATAAACTATATTTAAATTCATAATATCTTTCTCCCTTTTTTAATATTCTTATTTTCAACTTAAATACCATTTCTCAACTTAACCATTTTATCATCTTTTACCTTACCAGCTACATACAAATTCACCAAAGAAAGTGATGCTGCCAAAAAAAATATATATTGTGGTCCCCATAAACTCCATATAATTCCACCTAAGTAAGCACATATAATTGAAACTATATGGTCTAGACTAAGCCCTAAAGATAATGTAGGTGTAATATCAGAAGGTTTCACAGCTATAGAACGCAAATAAATTGTCCTTATCATACCCATTTGAGTAGACATTCTATCAAATATAAGCACCATATAAGCTAAAAATAAAGGAATACCAACAGTAGCTAATTTACCTGTTGAAAATCCAGCACTTAATAATCCATAAACCAAATAGACAAAAATAAAAGATAAGGCATCAGCATAAAGTAACTTCTTGATTCCAAACTTATCAATCCACCTACCAACAGCCGGGATAAAAAACACACCGACAAATGAACCAATAATACTTAAAACTGCTAAAGTATCAGCTCTTTTATTTAATAGATCAATCAGTACCCAAGGTCCATAAACAATCATTATCTGCTTTTGTACTCCCCACATAACCACTAAAATATAATAATACTTATATTCTTTTCTAAAAACGAAATTTATCTTTTTATTGCTTTTTATTGGTTGTCCAATTAGCTTTTCTAAAGCAAAAAACAGAATAAATACAACTCCCAAAATACATGCTGATATAATAAAAATCCACTTAATATTACTTGTAAAGCTAAAAAATCCAACTCTAAATCCAATAAAAACCAATATACTTGCTAACACAGTAAATATCGTTGCTAATCCTTTATATTGACCTACTTTCTTACCAACATTATCTTCATCCTTAATTAATGACATACCTATACTATCTTTTATAGGCATAAACATATGCATTCCTAATGAATTAATAAATATAAAAATCAGCATAATTGTAAAAGGCGGAGTAAAAAAGCCTAATGTTACTATACCTATTATACTTAATAATTGTGCTACCATAGCAATACGTATATCTGAAAATAATGATAATGAAGCAACAATAAATATAACGAGAACTCCTGGTAATTCCCTTGGGAATTCTATAAGCCCCCGTTGATATGCTGTAATGTTGTAAGCATCTTTAAAATAATTAGAAATCACATCATTACTAAGACCTAAACCAAGCGCCGTAAATGCAATAATTAGATAATAAACCAATTGAACTTTACTCTCATTCTCAAGCTTTTTAAACATTTTGTCTAATCCTCTTTTCTTATACATTAATAATAGCCCCATACACTATTATAATCTAAAGTTATATAGCGTAACTATATATTTCAAAATTTTATGCACCTAATACCAACATAAAAAAGGTAACTGTGACTTATCAAATAATTTTCCAAGTCATAGTTACCTTATAATTTTATTATTCAGCCATTTCTAAAGCAATTTTCATCATATTTGTAAATGATTCTTGTCTTTCTTCAGATGTAGTCAATTCTTGAGTTACTAAATTATCTGAAACTGTTAATAAGCAAGCTGCATTTTTTCCTAATACGTTTGCATTATGAAATAGAGCAAATGCTTCCATTTCCACTACAGTACATCCATGATTTTTACAAATATCCTTATACTGCTCGAAGTTCTGACGATAGAACACATCAGATGAATGTATTCTCTCTTTATGTATTTTAATTCCTAAATCCTCTGAAATTTTTTCCAACTTACTGTTTAACTCAGAAGATGCAGCAATTACATCTTTGTCATATCCAGATTGAACTTTAGCATATGTAGATTCACTCCAAACTTCATTAGCTAATATTACATCATATAAATTTAAATCCGCAGTATAAGCTCCACATGAACCAATACGGATAATGTTTTCTACTCCATAAAACTTAAATAATTCATATGAATAAATACCAATACTAGGCATTCCCATACCACTAGCCATTACAGAAATTTTACGTCCTTTATATGTTCCTGTATATCCAAATACATTACGTACATTATTAAATTTTTCAACATTTTCTAAAAATGTATCAGCAATAAATTTTGCACGTAATGGATCTCCTGGCATTAATACTGTTTTTGCAATAATTCCTTGTTCTTTTACTTCAATATGAGCTGTTGGTATCATATTAAAACCTCCTTACGATAATGTTTCTATTTAAAATAGTTTCATATAAAGTCTAACACTTAGATAATGAACTTGACAAGCCTGAATTAATTTAATACATTCTAAAAATATATATCTGAAAACTCTATAGATAAGCTGTTACCCCCTAAAAGATCATTTAAATTCTTTTAATATTAAGCTAGAAACCCTTTTAAATTATACAATATTTTTCACAACTTTAGTTCATCAATACGATTCAAAGATATTAATGCAGATTGCATATGGTAGAATGAAAACTACATATAATGTTGGTGAAAGAGTTACAAATACGTTAGGTAAAGCTATGATAAAGGATGAAATAGACTATATAGTAGATGCATTTGCTAAGGCTGGTAAACGATCAAAGGAATCTAGATTTGAAGGTGTTGAAATTCATGGTGCTCACACATATTTATTGAAATGGTTGGAGGTCTTAAAAATATTAATAATATAAAGAATATCTTGAATGAAACAAATATAGATTATTTTGCTATACAAAGATTAAAAATTATATAAATTTCTATAGAAAAAGATGCGTATGAAATCATACGCATCTTTAAATTCTATAACAATGAATTAAAGAAAGTATATATACTTTCTTTAAAATAAAGTATACAAATCAATTCACTTGATAATATTACTAGTGGATAAACATACATACTTTTACCAAAAGACAATCCAGTCAATTCTTTCCCATAACTATAAAGCAATACATACTGAGTAATTTTTGCAACTAACAAAATGCCTAAACTAGCTTCAATAGATATAGCTGATACCACAATTGCCAAAATCGTACACATAATAGGTATTACATATGATATATTAACCAAAACTATTAACTTCTTAAAATTTATAGTCTTATTCGTTAATATATTTGCAAAGGCTATGAAACTCATTAACATTAAACTCTCAATAAAAACAGTCTTTGCTCCAATCACAAATATATTTCCCCAACTAGCTAAACCTGTAACTCCTGAAATTTCAAAGTTACCAATCAAGTTCATATATATATTGTGAATGACATTATTTAAAGAACTACTAGCCAAATAAATCATATTAATTAAACTAAATACCACAGAATAACACGCTAAAACCACTACACTTTCAAATGCACTAAGCTCAGAACATGATGATTGTACCATTGTTATTGAGCCTTTAATCCTTGAGCTAAAATTGTTTCTACCTTCATTATAAAGTAGCTCTCTTTTTTGCATATTTGACACCTCTTTTTTAATTTTGTTTTGTTACATTCATATATTAACACCTTTTTTTTCGTTTTTCTAGCATTGTTATTTTTTTAATTTGATGTTTTTTTTATATTTTTTCTCAACAAAAAGATTATGTATTTTTGCTCCCTAAAAACACATCTCTATTATTTCAAAACACACAGTTTCTTATGTTTATAATCATGATTAGTTTTTAGTAACAACTTTACGATTTTTTGTAGGTTTTTTAGTTTTTTATCGTTTTCGTTATTTTTTTGACACATTTAAATAAACTATATTTTTATATCAGAACATATATATATATTAAATAAACTTATATAAAGAGGTGATTACAATGAGTGATCCGTTAATAATTATAGACCCCGGTCATGGAGATGTTGACCCTGGTTGTTCTTATCAAGATATTTGTGAAAAAGACATTGTTCTTGATATAAGCTTATATCAACTTAAAAGATTTGAAGAACTTGGAATAAATGCTGTTATAACTAGATACTCTGATATATACCTTACTCCCGACAATAGAACTCAATTAGTTGTAAATTCTAAATCAGTTTATTGCATAAGCAATCATATAAATGCAGGTGGTGGAAAAGGATGTGAGGTTATTCATTCTATACACAATGATGGAAAATTAGCTTATAAAATATTCACTAACTTAGTAGAGACCGGTCTGTATCCTAGAAGAGTTTATTCAAAAGAAAGTACTCAATACCCAGGACAGGATTATTATTTCATGCACAGAAATACAGGTTCTTGTATAACTAATATAGTTGAATACTGCTTTATAGATAATCAAGATGATAGAGAAAAATTACTTAAAGATTGGAAAATATATGCTGAACAAGTTATAAAAGCTTTTTGCGAATATATAAATCATCCATATGAGAACAAAACAGAGTATATGCATGCAGTTAACAAACTTGCTGATTATGGCTTTATAAATACTCCATCTTACTGGATACAAAGCGATTTCTATGAAATACAGTATTTTGAAGAATTGGTACTTAACTATACTGGTAAAAATGATTTTGATAAAGCTATTATTTATCTAGCTCAATGTAATATTATAAATTCTCCTAATTACTGGCTAGATAATGATACTTATAGTATTGAAAATATTCAACTTTTTATTATAAAGCTTGCCGATAATATAGAGTATTTTGAATTTGCAGATTCTGTTTATACCCTTTATGAATACGATGTAATAAACTCTCCTTATTACTGGATAGACAATGCTTCATATGAAATAATATATTTTGAAGAATTAATTGTTAATTATACTAATAAATCTACATTTGAAGATGGAATTATCTATCTTGCTGAGTGTAATGTTATAGATTCTCCTGAATATTGGTTAAATAATGATACTTACAGTGTTGAAAACGTGCGTCTCCTAATAATAAAACTTGCAAACAATGTAGAACAATTTGAGAAATCATAATAAAACATGAGGTTTATGAGACTTGTGAGGTTTATAATATTGATTATAATACATAGTCGTAGATGAGGTAATATTATAGGTATTACATTTAATCTATAGTATAAATCTTCTCTACATTCATTATCTATTATCATCTATTCTAGATTTCTATGTGTGACAGTTATTATTCTTATTATCTATTTTTACTGTCTCATTTCCTCCAATCCTCTACCTTATAGGTACAAAAGGAAAATAAATCAATTTTTGACCTACACTTGTGTAATAATTAAATAACTTTACTAAAAATGTTTTATTTATGCTCTTTCTCATGATCTAATAACCACTTTTTCCTATCAAGTCCACCTGCATATCCTGTCAACTTTTTATTTGAACCTATAACCCTATGACATGGTACTACTATACTTATAGGATTTTTTGAATTTGTCATTCCTACTGCTCTTACTGCTTTTTCATTCCCAATTTTAATAGCCACATCCTTATAACTTTTAGTTTCACCATACTTTATATTAGTAAGTTCCTTCCATACATTCTTTTGAAACTCAGTTCCTTTTAAATCTATTTTCAAATCAAACTCTTTCCTTTTTCCTTCAAAATATTCATTTAATTGTGTTATAGCATCTTTTAAAATTTGAGGAATATACTCAGAACTCTTTTCCTCTTCTTTTACATGAGTAATTTCTAAAATATATTCTTCACTACTTGCGATTTTTAATGTACCCATCGGAGTTTTTAAATATTCAAAATACAAAATCCCCATCTCCTTACTTTTAGTATTATTATATCAAAAAAAGATGAAGCATATATGCCTCATCTTTTTGGGAGTTCCACTGGGTATTTCAGACCATATTTTGATTAGGGGTTTCAAAATATATTTAATAGAACTTATTATAGTTTAATATATATATACCTCTTTATTTACTATTTAAACATAAATATCATATTTTTTTAATTTGGAGTAAAAACTCCGTCGGAATTAGAATTAGTCATTCATAAATAATAGCTGTATATTTTTTTGTATTGATATTTCTTCTATATCTTCTAAAAACTGATTATAATTTTCAAAGTTTCTTATAGATACATATGCTTTATTATCACTCGAAAAATCATCATCTAAATATCTTATTTTCATACCATATTTAGTAAATCTTGCCCCCATATATACATCTCCAATTTGAAAACATTTAATATTTTCCCACTCAATTTTTATATTAGGTCTTTTTCTATATAATGAATATATCTTAATCCCATAATCATCAATAACCATACGTGTATTTTTAATTGTACTATCATAGATAATTATTATGAATATAACTGTATAAAATAAATCCCATAAGCTCAATTCTTGTGAATTATCGGACGTAGAGTATCTAAGGGAAGATTCTCCAATTTGTACAATAGAATTTTTATAAAATAAATATATATCCTTCACAGTCAAGAACATAACAAATATTATTATAACTAATAATAAAAATAATATAATTTTTTTTCTTTTATTAGAACTCTTATACTCGTTATACAATAAATCCCCACCTATCTTATATACGATTCTTTTATTTTTTAAAACTTAATTTCAAATTTACCAGGCTTAATTTCTATATCTAATCCATCAACTTCAATTACTTCCCCTGTGATTTTATTGATTATGTTTTCATTATCTATAATCAAGTTTTTCTTTAAGTCTACCCATGATAGATCTTCTTTGACTTTTATGTAATGTTCATATCCTTCTAAAACTTTTATACTTTCCAAAACCTTCTCTTTGTCAATCTTAAAATCCGACTTATCCTTTTTAATTATTATCTTTCCAGCAGGTAGAGAATATGTCTTTTGAGTTTTAGTCTCTTTCATTTTTACAGTCTCAATATATTCTCTTAGCTTACTTTCAAAAAAACTTTTCTCATTCTCCATTTTCTTTTTTTCTTGATGTAGCGCTGCCTTTATTTGATTTATCTTATTTACAGCAACTCTTTCAAATCTCTCATATTCTTCACTTGATTCTTTTATTTTATCTAATGCCCAATCAGCTTTATTATCATTGTCTATTTTCCAAGTTTCTTTTTCCTCTTCTTCTACATTTAAAAATAAATCTGATAATCTGAAATTTTCATCCATTTTAATTTCCTCCTTTATTTTATATACAACTTAATTTTACTATAATATTGTTTTTTTTGTATATACTATCTATGATTTATATATTTTGAAAAAATAGAAGAAATATCTTTTAGCTGTATATTCAATATAATTTTGATATATATATTA
Source organism: Tepidibacter sp. Z1-5 (assembly GCF_037844525.1). Lineage (NCBI taxonomy): Bacteria > Bacillati > Bacillota > Clostridia > Peptostreptococcales > Peptostreptococcaceae > Tepidibacter > Tepidibacter sp. Z1-5. The sequence continues at coordinate 37,683 of NZ_JBBMMD010000013.1, forward strand.
AATTCTTCATATAATGTATATTTTATCATATCACGCCTTTGCATTACATATTTTGTATAAATATGTAATATAAAGGAGGCATTTGAATTTCTTTTGGTGAATTATATTAAAGTTAAAACTTAATATAATAATTTAGGAGGTAAAAATATGAGTGAACAAACTAAGGTTAGTAATGCTTTTTTTACTTTTATGAAAGAAGCGCCTGAACATTCAAAAGCTTGGATGAATGTTGTTAAAGAATTAGATTCATCTAGTGCTCTTGATTCAAAAACTGAAGAACTTGCATACATAGCAGTTTTAGCAGCAACTAGATTAGAGAGCGGATTGTCTTTTCATGTTAAGCATGCGAAAAAATTAGGTGCTACACGTGAAGAAATTATTAGTTCCGTTTTAATAGGCTTACCAGCTGTAGGAAATATAGTTATTCAAGCATTACCAATTGCATTAGATGCATACGACGCTTAACAGTATTTATGAAAAAAGAGCTGTATCTATCTAGTAATTAATTTCTAGATTAACACAGCTCTTTTTTATAGTTACTTATTTATTATCTGTTTTAAAAATCTTTTAGTTCTTTCATGTTTTGGATTATTGAATATTTCATTAGGACTTCCTTCTTCTATTATATTTCCATTATCCATAAATATAACTCTGTTTGCAACTTCTTTTGCAAATCCCATTTCATGAGTAACTATAATCATAGTCATATCTTTTTTTGCTAAATTTCTAATAACATTTAGTACTTCTCCTACAAGCTCTGGATCAAGTGCTGATGTTGGCTCATCAAATAATATAACTTTAGGATTTAATGCCATGGCTCTAGCAATACCAACTCTTTGTTGCTGACCTCCTGATAATGTAGATGGATAGTTATTCATTTTATCAGAAAGTCCAACTTGATTTAATATCTCCAGTCCTAAAGACTCCGCATCTTCTTTACTCATTCCCTTATTTACTATTAAAGACTGGGTAATATTTTCAAGAGCTGTTTTATTTTTAAATAAATTATAATTTTGAAAAACCATTGCAGTTGATTTTCTTAAATTGTTTATATCTTTTTTAGATGGATTAGCTGCATCTATAGTTATATCATCAATATTTATTATTCCACTCTCTGGTTTTTCTAGATAGTTTATACATCTTAAAAATGTTGATTTACCTGATCCAGAAGGGCCTATAATAACTACAACCTCTCCTTTTTTAACATTTAAATCTATCCCTTTTAAAACATGTGTATTATCAAATTTTTTATGAATTTGTTTTATATCTATCATTTCTTCACTCCTAATATGCCTTAGACATATTTCTTTCTAGTTTATCTATAATATAAGTAAATAAAATGGTAATTATCCAATATATTATTCCTACAGCTAAATAATTCTCAAAGAATCTATAACTTGCTGCCGAACCCATCTTAGCTGCCGCAAGCATTTCAGACACTCCCAATACAAAGGCTAATGAAGTTTCCTTCATAAGACTTATAAAAGTATTCCCTAGAGATGGTATTGCAATTCTTGCAGCTTGTGGAAGAACTATTTTTGCCATTCCTTGAAAATATGTCATTCCAACTGATAAAGCAGCTTCCATCTGCCCTTTATCTACAGAATTAATAGCGGCTCTAATAATTTCTGACATATAAGCTGAGCTATTAATACTCAAAGTTAAAAAGGCTGCTGTATATGCATTTATTCCTCCTAATGAAGGTATAATTTGCGGAAGTCCATAATAAAATATAAATAATTGTACAAGTAATGGTGTTCCTCTAAAAAAAGAAACATATACTTTAGATAAAGGATACAGTATTTTTATTCTATATGTTCTAATTAAAGCTATACTAGTTCCCACTGCTAACCCGATAACTATCGATATTAATGCTAAACTCAATGTAATTGGTAAAAATTTAATGAATTCTGGAAATCTACCTATAAAATACTCTACTGAAAAATTAATATTCATTTAATCCACCATCTTCTATTCTTTAGTAATGTCTATTTCAAACCATTTTTTAGATATTTTTTCTAAAGTTCCATCAGTTCTCATATCTTCAACTGCTTTGCTTACTTTCTCTACTAATTCTTTATTTTGTTCACTATTAACAAATGGAAATGCATTTTCTATTTTACTTACAGGTTCTCCACCTAATTGAATATCTAGTCCTGATTTTTGAACATTAGTCATAGCTGCTAACTTATCATTTAAAACTGCATCAATTCTTCCAAGTGCTACATCTTGAAGTGAGCCTAAAAAATCTTCATAAGTAACTACTTCAATTTCATTGTTTACATCAAACTCTTTTATAATTTGTTCATAGTTAGATCCAAGACTTACACCTACTTTTTTACCTTTTAAATCTTCTAATGATTTAACATCTTCATTTCCTTTTTTAACTATTAATTGTGCTCCACTATATACATATGGTGTTGGGAATATATATTTTTCTTTTCTTTGCTCTGTTATAGTTATTTGATTTGCTATTGTATCGATTTTTTTAATATCAAGCATTCCAAATAATCCACTAAATTCAGATGTTGCATATTCTACTTCATATCCTATTCTGCTACTGATTTCATTCCATACATCTATTTCAAAACCATCTAATTCCCCTTTATCATTTTTAAAGGTATAAGGATGATATCCTCCTGACGTTCCAATTTTTATTACATTTTTATCTGTTTCATTTACAGTTTTTGAAGAACAGCCTACAACCCCTACTAATATAATAAATATTGTTAATACTAATATAATTCCTTTTTTGTTTAATTTCATTTTGAATCCTCCCTTAAATTTATGTTCTTATCAAATTGATAATTTCATTTTAACATTATCAATTTGATAATGCAAGATATTTTTTGTTTTTACATCAAAAAAAGCTATTAAACTGCATAAAATACAGTTTAATAGCTTTAATTTAAAAGTATAAGTTTTTCTAACGCCTATACTCTTTTCTCATTTTGATATAAAATTTAATTAAAACTTTTTTCTTATTTTATGTAATTAACTACATCCTCATTTCTTTTTGGTGCATTTTGTTTTTTATCTAATGCTTTATATCCTAAAGCTACTGTATACTGTGGTTCGTAACCATCAGGAATATTAAGCTTTTTTATTTTATCTTCTTGTGCTAAATAAAATTTACTAAATCCAATCCAACAAGATTCAACATCTATACTATCTGCAGCTAACAACATATTTTGAGTAGCAGCTGATGCATTTACAGTTTAGATTCTTCATTTATTTCAGATAGTATATCCTTGTTTTGTATTACAGTGAAGAAAATTTTATAATCCCCTAGTATATCAAAAACAGCATGAATACGATTAATATCGAATTCATGCTGTTTAAGAAATCTATATCTAAATTGAATTTTTTATACTAAAACTAATTATTCGTAGCAGTTCCATCTGTAACTACTTCATCAGTAGCAGTTTCATCTGTAGCTACTTCATCAGTAGCAGTTCCATCTGTAACTACTTCATCAGTAGCAGTTCCATCTGTAACTACTTCATCAGTAGCAGTTTCATCTGTAACCGCTTCATCAGTAACAGTTTCATTGTCTACGTCTTGATCTTCGTCAATTTCAATTGTTTCAGTTTCCTCATCCCAATCTACTTTTAACCCTAAGCTTTCTGCAATAAATCTTAATGGTACAATAGTTCTATTATTCATTGTTTCAGCAGGAACATCTAGCTTAGTTTCAACTCCATCTATGTACGCTATATCACTTCCTAATTGAAGTACTATTTCTTTTCCATCCTTTGTTATCGTAACTTTTTTATCTTCTTGATTCCAACTTACATCTGCTCCAAATCCTTCTGATATAGCTCTTACAGGAATTAACGTTCTGCCCTCTTTAATAACAGGTGGTGTATCAAATTTCATATTCATTTTTTTAGATATTACATTATCAACAGGTAATGTTTTAATTCCAGGATATTTGTTGTTAATTTCTTCTACCTTTTCTTGTATCTTCTGAAGTTCGTCTTGAGAATAAGATTTCTTTGCTTCTTTTTTAAGTTCTTGTATTTTTCTTTTTATTTCATTTCTTTTTTTATTATCCATTTGTTTACTTTCTGGTTTTTCAGTATCTTCTGTATCTATACTATCTATTATAGATTCGTTGCTTTCTATTTGTTTATCTTCTAAAATACTATTTTCTTTTACATTTGAATCTTTGCTTTGCTTTTCATCTGAACTCTTTGAATAATTTGAGCGACTATTTTGCGTTTTTCCATTGCTATTTGACGATCCTGAATCTTTCTTCCCTTTTGCAAAAGAAGCCATGGGTGCTACAAATATTAATGTTATTACTAAAAATACAGATACCATTGCTTTAACTTTTTTCATATTAATCCCTCCTTGAATTTTAAATTTATTGATTTAATCTAATATTATTACATTTTTCGCAATTTTAAAATAGTCTAGTATTACTATATTTTTATTCAATCATTAATTTAAATTATTTTTTTTGGTATTCTTGTCATAATATGCAAATACATGTTATAATCATCATTACTTGTCAAAAATAAGGAGGTATAAAAAAATGGCACATCAAGGAATAATCGGAGGAATAATTTTTATATTAATTGGTTTATTTTCAATTATCTGCACTATTAAAAAACCTAATTTTTTCTGGGAAAGTAGAAAAGCTCTACGTATGAGAAAATTACTTGGAGATAAAATAACATCTATATTCTATATAGTTGTAGGTGCTTTAGCTCTTGGTGGTGGTGCAATTTCATTTTTAGGCGGACTTATTGAAGCCTTCGCAGGGTAATTTAGTATATAAAAAATAGAATTTCTTAATATATTAAGAAATTCTATTTTTATTAGTTATATTATTTTTTATGCTTTTTCATCGTAAGAACCTGCTCTTTTATGTGAAAGCTTAGATCTTTTCGTAAGTCTTTTATTATTTGGATCAATTTTTTTGCTATCTACAATTCCAATATCACTTCCTTGTTCAGAATACATTTTTCTAAGCTCTGAATTTGATTTTCCACGTGTTTTCATAAGATTTTTATTATTATTCATTTAAGTTTCCTCCTTCTTTTTGTTTCTTTATTAATTTAACCAATCAACAAAAAGATATAGTAACAATTATTGAAAACCATTTATATTTTTGGAAGTGCTTTATATATTTTTTATTATAATTTTTTTATTTTAATTAAAATAAAGTATATAAGTAATTATATCTTCATATTCTTCTGACTTAATCTCAATCTCCCATCTATTTAAAAACTTATTTAACTTCAACTGTGTATAATTACTTCTAGGTATAATTTCTATATTTTTCCCCTGTACTTCATTTCTATTTAGATAGTATTTGTGTATATTTGGATCAAAATTATATAGTGATACTCCATCTATCCTTATATCCACTAATGATAACATTGTTTCTTTTCTAACTCCTTCATATTTTGTGTTAGCTATAGGATAAAGAGTTCTATCCCAAGAATGAGATTTACCTATAAATTCATCTGTAGCATTAAAATATTCATAACTTCCCTCATGTATTTTATCAGATATATTTACATATGAAGGATCATTCCAAGTTGTATCTAAATGATACCATTTTCCTTCTATACAAACTATATTCCAAGCATGATCTACTCCAGTTATCAATTTATTTTGTATGCCTACTTTATCTAACATTAACTTCGATAAATGTGCATATCCTGAACATACAGTTTTTCCTTCAAACAATGCTGTATATGCATTTGTTTTTTCCTTAGTTGTATCATACTCTATGTTTGTTACGATCCAATCATTTATAGCTTTTTCTTTTTCATAATCAGACATTGTGAAATCCGTTATTGATGATATAATTGAATTTACGCGTTCTTTCACCTTAGAATATTCTTCTTTAGTTAAATTATATCTAAATGATATTTTGACCTTTGCTTTGTAAGCATAACTAGTTGTCTCCGTTTCATAATTATTTACCAATACTGTGTATTCTCCATTTTCATCAATCACCTTTTTTACTATTTTCCCAACTCTTTGGAGCATATCAGAACTATCCCCTTTGTAGGTAAAGTTCACTTCATTATCTAGATTTTCTATAGCAAACTTTATATTATCTTCAATTTGATCTAAATTTGTACAAACTGAATCTGTATCAATAATTTGGATTGCTTCTAAATTTTCTTTGATTATATTATCAACCTCACTACATCCAGTTAATAAAATTAACATTAAGCCCATAATTACTCCACTTATTATCTTCATAATTCTATCTCCCCTATACTTTAAATTATGAGTTTTTTATAATATTATATAATACACATTTTATCATATTGTATACTTATATTAAATTCCATATATACCCTAATTAAAATGTAAATCCTGATATATATTTTCCTATAGTTATTTATATATGCTTATTTATTACTTTCATTTTTGAGAAATTTCCAATAAAATTTATAATAGTAATATACTCAGTTCATTTTTAGAAAAAAAAAGCTTATCGTTTAATTCAGGTAGTATATAATTTTTAAAAATACAAAAAATAAATACGATTTTAAAATCAAAAATCAATGGTAATTAATAAGTTAATAGAATTTTACATGTTTTAATAATTTTTATTAAAGGGAGGCGTTGTAATGAGAAATGGTGTAGTAAAATGGTTTAATCCGGAAAAAGGATACGGATTTATAACTTTAGATGAAGGAGAAGATGTATTTGTTCATATATCTGCCGTAAAAGAAAATGGACCTAGAAAAGATTTAGAAGAAGGACAAGATGTTTCACTGGATATAGTAAATGGAGATAAAGGACCTCAAGCTTCAAACGTTACTAAAATATAATGTTCTCTATTTATCATTCAATCTTATCTATTATGTTTTTCCAACTATGGATAACCCAGATTTCCTCCAATAGAAATCTGGTTTATTTTGGATTATCAACACTTTTTAGGACACTTTTTTGTCGGACATTAATAATCTATATTCCACAGGGCTAAGGTAATCTAATGAGCCGTGTATTCTGTAGTTGTTATACCAATTTACATAATCAAACAATTCATATTCTAGCTGTTCAAAATTTTCAAATATTTTATTAAAAGCAAACTCTGTTTTTATAACCTTAAAAGTAGCCTCTGCTACGGCATTATCATAAGGACACCCTTTTTTGCTTAGGGAACGCCTTATTTTAAAAGTTGTTAACAGTTCATCTATAGCTCTATTCTTAAATTATGGTGATAGGTAAGGATTTGATATTATCTCCACCTTTTCCCCCACCTCACACCGTACGTGCGACTTTCATCGCATACGGCGTTCCATCACATTATTGTGTATGCAACTGTTGTTTAACTATTTACAAAAGTTAAAAATTTACTACCAACTTTTCATTTCCGCATTTGGTGCGGTATTTGTTCAACTTCGTCAACATCTGTTGGTTTTCTATCAGTGGCAAATGTTTCGTGATAGTTTCTTCCAATGTTGCATGAATTAAGATATGTACATCTTCTAAAACTATTACTAGATTTCCATATTCGTCCGTTCCACCATCCTTTTTTGGGATGATGTGATGACAATGGAAGTTTGTTGCCGATAGTAGAGAGCCTGTAACTGCACATTTTCCGTATTGAGATACAAACTTTGAGATTCTATTATCATTGAACTCTATTGAGTTCTTTGATTCTCCTTTAGTTTGCATAACTTTTCTAATTACGTTCATTGAAACTCCCAATGATTTGTGCATCAGTTTCCTACCATCTTCGGTATATGGACTTAGATTTCGTCTTAGAAATTTTGGTGGACTCGTTTGTACATACCTTATTGGTATAACTGGAAGTCCATCTAAATACCTCATTTCCTGACTTTTGCCATACTTTTTGAGTATTGCCCCAAAGTCTTTAAGGCTTCCACTCTTTGATAGTTCTAATCTGTTGAACATTACATTTCTAATAACTTTTCCTATTTCGGCACAATCAAGGTTAATATTTGTAGCTATACCGTAATAGTGGTGTATTCCCATAACTGTGGAGTTATAATGTCTGATATTCTTGCGTTGATATTCTGTTGATTTGGGGTGTTGAATGTATTTTACTGTTTGCTTAAGATTTCTGGCTACATTCTTTACCGCCTTGTCACACATATGGGAAGTTACTGTATGGGTTTTTCTCTTTTTTCTCACCTTTATTTTGAATCCAAGAAATTCTGTGTAGTTTTTCCGTACATTAGTTATCTTAGATTTTTCAGGGCTGATTTCGAGTTTTAACCTATCCATTAACCACATTTTACTAGCTTTGAAGGTTCTAGAGGCTGTTTCATAATCTCTACAGAAGATTTTGAAGTCATCTGCATATCTAACTATGTACATCTCCTTTAACTTGCTAGTACTCCTTAACATTGCATATTTGTTTCCTTTGTTTTCTCCTCCATTTTTGTTATAGCTGGGTGTATACTTCTTGGTCATAGGGATATTTTCCCATTGGGATTCTATCCACTTATCGAACTCATTTAGTACAATGTTTGCTAATAAAGGGGATAGTATACCACCTTGTGGCGTTCCTTTATTGGGGATTTCTTCTGTTCCGTCAGGATGTATTATTGTAGCTTTTAACATAGCTTTTATAATACAGATAAGTTTCTTGTCTCTAATCCCTAATGACCACATTTGTTTTATTAATTTATTGTGGTCTACATTGTCAAAGAATCCTTTTATGTCAACATCTACTACATAGTGGAGATTTGCTATTTGCATATGTTTATAAACTTCTGCTATGGCGTGTTCAGCTGACCTCCCTGGTCTGAAACCGTATGAATGGTTGCTGAATTTTGCTTCGCAAATAGGTTCAAGGATTTGTAATATGCACTGTTGAATTAATCGGTCTGTTATAGTTGGTATCCCTAACGGTCTTAATTTACCGTTTGGTTTGGGGATATTCACCCTTTTAACAGGCTCAGGTTCGTAATGATATAGTTTTTCTCTAACTAGGTTTACTACTTCTTCTACTGATAGGTTTTTGATATAGTTAATATCTTTGCTATCAGTACCAGAAGTTTTACTTCCTGTATTACTCTTGATATTGCGGAAGGCGAGTTGAATATTTTCTTCGCTTATTATCAATGGCATTAGTTTTTGAAAAACTTTATTTTCTTTACTTTCTGAGTATAGCTTGTCTAATTTCTCTTGCTGATTATAATATTCATTATGCCTTAATTTAGAATTAGTTAGGGGTTTCATTTGGTTGTAATTAGCAACTTTTGACATAGGCATCATCCCCTTTCTTTGGTAGAGGACAATTTTCTTTGTCTTACTCGAAGCTATGTAATAATTAAACTAAAATTGGTTGTTTTCACAATTTGAAAAAATGTGACTAAAGGCTGTTCCTCCATTACCATTACAGTAATTTCATCAGTCATGCCTTCGCTCTCAGTATCCGTAAATTGACTTATGTATTCGTCAAACCCTCGAATGGGAGGTCAGTTACCTTTCAACGTTCCGTTATTTCTATCTTTACATATACCCGTAGGTCATTGCTATGAGCCTGTATGCTTGCAGTAGCCTGTAACTACTCATGGATTTTCATAGAAACGATTCTTACTCACCCACACATACGTAACTGTTTTTCTGTTACTAAGCCATTTTTGACTTATTAGCGTTTTAGACCCGTACATTCACAATTTCGTCAGTCATTATTTCAGACATTCTAACCATAGGTATTTTATAGACTCCCGAACTATCAGTTGCGGACTCTACCTCTAGAGCCTTTTCGTGTTATATAGTTGTTGCTTATATATCTTACGACAACCTTCGCCCGACTTCACCGAGCTTCACACCATTTCTGGCATGTCGGAGTATTAGAGGAAGCACTTCAAGGCGTTACCCTATCATTTTACTTCTCGAAATAACAGTTCTCCTACTTAACTGCTTGTGATTTATTACCTCAAATGAGAGGTTTTCAAGTCAGTGTTTGTAGTGCCTAAGCTTTTCACTTAGGAACGTTTCGCACCATTTCCCCTATCAGTATGTAGTATTTTAATCTCATTAAGGGGTCTTTTAATCTTGGAAAATGCTCTACATACAAGTTGAGCATCTTTGTTCTTACCCGCAGCATACCCGATGATTTCACGGTTATATAAATCTAATAATATACATATATAGTTCCACTTTCCTTTGACATTTACATAGGTCAAATCGCTTACCACAACCTCTAAGAACTTTTCTCTATTAAATTTCCTATCAACTATATTCTCAATTTTTTCTTCGTTACATTTAGGTGTATATACTTTGTATTGTTTAACTGTATAACTAGAGACGAGTCCATATTTTCTCATGATACGCCCGATTCTTCTTCTAGACACTTTATATCCCTTTTTATTCAATTCGTTTTTAATTTTTCTTGTACCATAGTTATTTCTACTTTTCTTAAAAATAGTTATAATCTCATTGTCTAATTTACTATCGTATAATTTTTCCGCAGAAGTATAATAAACAAGACTTCTAGATATATTTAATAGATTACACATTGCGCTGATACTGTACTTATCTTTATTTGCTTTAATAATAGCTATTTTCGTCCCATTATCAGCGCCGCTTGCTTTAAAATATCATTTTCCATCTCTAGTCGCTTAATCTCTTTTCTGAGTTTTATAAGTTCATTTTCTTCATCGCTTCTATTATCCTTAGCTTTAAAAGATTTTGTATTATTATAATCAGAAACCCATTTATTTACCGTTGATCTCGCTATATTATATTCTTTAGCTATTTCCTTCACGGATTTACCGTTGTTAGCTAATTTTAATATTTGTTGCTTAAATTCATCTGTGTATCGTTTTGATTTATTAGACATGATATCTCCTCCGATTTTATTTAATTAATATTATCATGTCCGAGTATTTATTGTCTAATTAAGTATAGCCTATCCAACATTTAACCCTAGCAAAGCTTTATACTCTGGATCACTTAGGTCATACTTTTCTTTTAGCCTTGATGCATATGCTTCAGTTTCTTCCATCATCCCATCCTTATTTTCATTTAAAGATGACATTGTAGATTCCATAGCATCTTGTGCCTGTTCTTGCCCATTATCAATTATTGTTATATTTCCACCATAGATACAACTAAGTGTACAGGTAGTCAATAGTGCCATTTTATCTTCTACTAATACGTCTTCTTTTCCACCGTCTCACCCAATCTTTATTATAGGTATACATTCTCCTGCACATTTTTTTACAAAATCTTCATTGACTTCTTCATTTGGTTTTTTGCAAAAGAAATCCATTACATGGTCCATAAATCCTTTTTCTCTTTCCTGTACTTCCTTCATTATTTTTTCTGCTGCTGCTTTGACAGATGGATTTTCTGGACTCGTACAACCTCCAAATGATAATATATTTTCATTTGGTTTGCTATCCTCTATATTTAACTGTGGCATATTATGTATGAATTCACCATGGCTTAATTGAACAACAATATTACTTAACCTTAGTCCACAAGAACACTGTATCGTTGCTCCATGTACTACGTAGCTAGTAGGTTTCTCTGTAATTGCTTTTATAGCGCCATATATCCCCGCAGCAGCAACTTCTGCACCTATCATCATATCACCTCTACTTCTTCAAAACTTACTCCTACAAAACCTCTTCTTAAAATACTTTCTGCCACATCTAATGAAACAATGAAGTAATTTTTAGTAACTCCTTTTATTTGAAATATGTTATGATTTTGTATTTTACTTTTATCAAGTACAATATTTTCTTCCCAGTTATTTTTGTAATATGTTGTTTTTTCACTAATTGCATCTATTATATCTGTTAGTACCATATGATATACTTTTTGTATCTGTTGCTCTATATTAGATAGTACAACTGTTTTATAGATTAAAGTATGCTCATGCATTTCAAATACTTTTTTTAACTCTTTTGATATTAAAAATACAGGGTTTTCTATAAAATCTGTATAAATGCTATCTTCATCCCCAATTACAAATATTGTTGAAACATCATTTAAAGCACTTTCCTGATTTTTTGTAAATACCATGTGCTTATTACTTTGAAAATCTCTTAATTTTATCGAGTTTCCTATTTCATTATCTTGGTTTAAAATAAAATATTTCATATTTAATCACCTTTTATATAAATTACTTGAAGCTGTGATGAGGAAAGATGTAAAAATGGAACATCGTCTTGATTAAAGGTATTGTTTTAAAAATAATATTAGATTCATATTTCTCAAGTAGTTTTTTTAATCTATCTGATGTTAAATAAATTTGTCTGTCTACTATATCTAAAAAACAGGTATCAGGCTCCGATTTTACATTAAGAATAATAGTATCATCGATTTTATGTGCATTTAACTCATTAATATTTCTTTTATCAATTTTTTGTGCTAATTCTATAATAAAAGGTGTTTTTGTATATCTTTCATCTTGTTTTAATAAGAAATAATCCATATCTATTCTTTCACCCCATTTTCTTTATATAGAATTTCACTTTGGTCCATATATTCTCCAGCTAGAATGTATATGTCATGAGTTTTTCTCATTTCTTTGTATTTAGAATTTTCCGTAAAAATTAGTATTAAGCTTCCCGTTTCATCAGTTTTAATAATTTTTGGACGAAATGATGATGTATATTTGTATAATTATCTATGAATACTTGGGTTATATAACTTACAAAATCTTGATTTTAATTTTTTCCTATGAATTTAACTTAAAAAACAAAAAAGGAAAAGCTATATTTCTAATGAAATTTATAGCTTTTCCTTTTTCTATTTTATACGTATTATTTTTGTAATTTTTAATAATTTAAATTCTAATTATAATATTGTTTTTAATATTTTTGCAATCATTAATGAATTAACTGCTCTTTTACTTTTTCTATTTCCTCAGCAGATACTTCTAATATTTCCATAATAATTTCTGTGCTATATCCTCTTTTTAATGCTTTCTTTATTCTTTCTATCTGTTCTTTTTTTATTTTATCTCTTTCTTGCTGTGCTCCTTTTTCTTCTCTATGTTTCAATTCTTCCTCTAGCTTTTTCCCTAAATTACTTACCATATCATCCACCTCCATTTTAGATGTTTCTACTAGTAATTCATATATATTATCTTTTACTTCTCCTTCAAATCGGTTTCTAAATATATTTATAATCCAACTTCTAAATGCTTTTTCTTGTTCCTTTGTTGCACCTTTTTTTATTATTTTTCCTATTATCTTTAATCTATTTATTATTTCATCTACTTCTACATTCTGATCTAGTAAAAATATAGAACTTACTACATTTGCTATTTCGATTAATTCCTCTTTATCCATTCTATTTATATCAAATAATAAATATCTAAAATCTATTATATTGTCTTCAAATAATTCATATCCATTTAATATTTCTTTAAAATTTCTTGCCGCTGTCCAATTGTTTTTACCGTTATATAACACCATCGGAATAATTGCAGGTAATCTATAGTCTTTTCTCTTTTTCATATTATCCTGTGTATTTTTAAGTTCATCTCTCCATATTTCTGTCATATACATTAACAGCCTTATTGGCATTCTAAAGTCTACTTTTGATTGAAGTTCTAATAATATATAAAAGATTATATCTTTACCATCTATATTTACTTTATATACTATATCTGCTTCTTCCTCTTTAAAATCCTCTTGTATAAATTCTTTATCTATTAATATTAGATTTTCTTCTTTTATTAACTCTACCCAATCTTTTTTTACAAAACTTCTTAAGAATTCCATGAAATTTTTCTTATGTGAAAGTATATGTTTATATCCTAAATCATGTTCGTGATTTATATTATCATCCATCATTGTCACCTGCTTTTTCTTTAATTATACCATAGAAAAATCTATTTGTTCCACTTCATAATTTTTGCAGTTTTTTCTCTGGTGCAAAAATTAAAATAACAAAAAATATTTTGCTAAATCAGTACAATTTTATGCAGTAGTTCCCATAATTTTATTTATAAATTGAATCTCAGAAAGGGCACATTGAATTTCTTCAACCTGCCCTTTCCTTATCATGTTCATTATTTCAATTCCACAAATAGTTTTTTGTGCTGTTTTAAAATTTTGAAATCCTATCATAGATTTTATCTTCCGTTTGATAAATCTATGATCCTGTTCCACAATGTTATTCAAATATTTTACTTGCCTAAAACCTGCTCTACAAGTTAATACTCCTCCATAAATAAGTTCTGGTATAGCCACTTCATAAGCTTTGTTCTTATCTACAGTTATCATTCTTGGCTGTTGGTTATGAATTGAGCTTAAGGCTTTCTTAAAAAAATTCTTGGCAGCTTGTTTATTTCTTTTTTCACTAAAATAGAAATCAATTGTATTTCCATTTGAATCAACTACTCTATATAAATATTTCCATTCTCCTTTAACCTTTATGTAAGTTTCGTCAACGCGCCATGAATCATTTGTTTTCTTTAGATATTTCCTTATTTTCTTATCTATAATTGGAGAATATTCATGTACCCATCTCATTATTGTTGTGTGAGATATTGATAAACCTCTTTCGCTCATCATTTCTACTAAATTTCTATAGCTTAACGAATATTTCAGATACCATCTCACACATAAAAGTATTATTTCTGATTCAAAGTGCTTACATTTAAATAAATTTTCTGACATAATCGTTTCTCCAATCTGCAATTTTTGAGATAATTATATCACTATTTTAATTTTTGCACCAGAACCACCTTATACAGTCCATCTCTAATATTCCATCTTCTTCTATATAGGCCATATCACAATGATAAACTGAGCCCGTATCATTTCCTTCTACAGAAATACATATTAAATTTTCTACTGGATCTATTCCTATAGGGAGGAACTTAGATGGTATTAATTTTCCTTCTTTATTGTATACACAATAATTTTTTTCAAGATTAAACTCTACCTCATCTGAAAGAGGACAAAATAGCATAATTGAAGAAGTTATCATTACATTATCATTTTCATCTTTAGTATCAAATCTTCTTCTATCAGTCTTTCCACCATTATTCAATAGTAAAAACTGCCTATAATCATTAGGAAGTTTAAACCCATACTTTTTTTCAAAAGCTTCAATATCTTGTACCTCAATAGATTTAAATGTATATTCAAATTTAATATTCATAACCATTCCTCCAAAAATTCATAAATTTATACCATTTTAATTTATCTTATTAGCATTTATACAAAAACTCATACTTTAATATATAGAAAACATTTATAACTAAAAACCCCTTATTTTCTACATTAAAAATCTTTTAATAAGTTAAATGATTTTTCTGATGCTATTTCTGGTTGGTCTTCAAAAGGTGGATATATTTTTCTTCTGGTGGCTTTAAGCTACTATTTTTATTTTACAGTTATACTAGCAAATCATATTATTTAATTTTCAAAGTTCAAAAATACATATAAAAATTGTATTAAATCCATACTGACTTATATAATTAATGTTATTTATAAATTAAATCTAAAAAAACAGTTATCATATGATAACCGTCATAGCAAAAAAATTATTTAACATTATTAAGTAAATCTTGTTTTCACTTTTTAATTTCAAAAAAACAAACATCTATTTGTCCAAATTTCGTTCTTTAGACCCTCTACCACAAATGAATACAACGTTTTTCCTTATTTAATTTTTACTTTTCATAGGCTCATTTATTTTAAAATCTTAAAATTTTGAAACTCGCTATCGCTCAAACATTCAAAATTTCTTAACAGATTTTAAAATCAATTTCACCTTGAAAACTTAAAAATTAAATAATAAGAAAAACTTATGTATTCACTTTGTGTTAGAGAGATTTTCTTGTTTATGTAGATTTATTTCTATAGCAAAATACATAAAAAGATTTTTTAGTTTATTACTCCCAAAAATATAGACAAAAACATTTTTGGGGGATAATTATATGCTCATTCTACTTTCTTCACCAGAACCCTTTATCTTATTCTCTGTGTTTTTAAGTTCATCTCTCTTTATATTCCCCAGTAACAATAACATCAATTAGGTTTGTAAGTCTATCATATACTTCATTATAATTACTGTCTTTATATTTAGGATATACATATTTTCCTTGATATATCATAATCCTAAATATCTCACTACCACCTTTTTCAGTACTATCTAATATATTTTTTATAATATTAATTGTTTTTTGTTTAGAATACTGAAAAACTTCCATTATAACTTTCTCAATGGCAAAATATTGAATACTTAATAAAATCTGATTTTCTTCTGCCATTATACTTATCATTCCAAATGAATAAGCAATTAACAATTCTTTTTCCTGCTCAGTTAATTCTTCCAACTCAATCTCAAGAATTTCAAATAGATTTTTAGCCAATTCCTTACACTCTACTAAAAATATCTTTTCTTCCACTTATATCATAACTCCCATTCTCTGTAACATAAATTACTTTTTCTTGAAATCTAAATACATCTTCATAATTCTATCAAACATTTTATCACTTTCATCCTCAGCATACTCATAATACATTTCTATTCCTTCGTGAATTATACGATAGTAAGTTGGATTTTTTTCTTTTTTTGTGCTATCAATTAATAACTGACAAAAAGTTTTCGCTTGTTCTTTTGAATACTTAAAAACCTTTATTAACACATATTCAGTTGTTACACTAACAATATCAGCTCCAATATTTTCTTCCATTCCATATGCACTTATCATACCAAAAGAAAATATGGCTAACATTTGTCTATCAAATTCTGTAGAATCTTCAAATTCCATATCCATTACTTCAAATAATCTCAAAGACATGTTTTCACAATTTTTAATAAAAATACCTTTATCCATTTATTCACATCCTTTTTCTAAAAAATAATTATTTTTCCCTCTGGATACGATCCCTTCCAGCCACAAGGAAAATAACCTTGCTCATAAATATTTAATAATTCATTATAAAATGGTTCTTCCTTATATTCACAGAATGCATATAATGCTAGGAAAAACATTAAATTTGATTTTATTGTTCTTTTTATATCTTCAGATTCTCCATATTTAATATTCCATCTTTTTTCTACGTGGTCAGAAATTTCTGGCAATACATCCTTTTTTATTACTGTAATAACATCATTCCAACGATATTTAGTCTCAACTCGATATACAGTAATATATGAACTTACATCTTGCCACTTATCTAGCAAAAGATTAGCCCATCTTGTACTTGAACAATGCTTTATTGTACTTTCCATACCTTTAGAATAACTAATTTCATATTTAGATGTAGCACTCATACTTCCACAATTTTCAAACCAAGATATATTTTTTAATCTTTCCACCATATCTTCAACTGATTTTTTAACCAATTTTTCCATTAAAGTTCTCACCTTTCTATAGCGTTTATTCTTCCTGGTATTCTAGGAACTTCATCTACTTCTGTAAGTCCATATGTCCTTTGCTGATTTGCACTTATTTCAGTAATTAAATCCGCATCATTTTCTGAAAATCCCGCATTAACCAGAGAATCTTTCAATGCATAATTATATTCTCTTACTGTTGGTTTACTCCCTTCCATTTCTCCCCCCTTTCTAAATTCATCCCAAAATCCTTCCATAGTTTCATGTGCCTTATAATGGCTACTTTCCTTCTCTATAAATATATTTCCATCTGCATCAATTGCTAATCCTTCTTCTCTTGGAATAACCTCTCTATACGCAGCATCCTGATTTAAATGATGTGATTGTCCTACAGCATCATTTTTCTGATAGCCATGTCGTTTAATTGGAATTTTTTCACCATCTTCTAATGTTAAGTTATACTCAGAATTACGTATATTCATTATCGCATCGACTTCCTCATCTGAATATATTCTATTCCCTTGAGCATCTTTTCTATTTTCTAGTTTTCTTCTTAAACTATTTTCTGAACGTGTATTTCTTTTCCCCTCTTTTATTTCAACTCTATCATTATCAATATTTTCATTTAAATGTTTTTTTTCACCATATTTTAATTCTGCTTCTCCTGCACCCTCAGCAATCTCGTCTATATTCTTCTTAGCAGTTTCTTCTGCTCCACCAATCATTTTTGATATATTATCATGTATTTCAGATAAAGTGATTTTTTCTATATGAAAACCCGCTTGTCCCCAATCTACTAATTCAGGTATCCATGCTGGAACTGGCACTTCTATATTTCCAATTTTTTCAGGTATTTTCTTAGCTTTTTCTACTATATCATCTATTTTAGTTACCACACTTGCAGGCACATTTTTTATTCCCTTTAGTATATCATCTGCTAATTTTAGTTTATTAAGCTTATTCACAAGATCAGCTTTTTCTATTATACCAGTTACTTTTGCAAATGCTTTTGTTTTTGATATACCCTTTACAAGCTCTATGCCCTTAAAAGCCATTTGAACTTTTTGTGCTTGAGCTAATTTTTCAATTTTTCCAATTGATGCAACTTTAGTTGGAAGAACAATTGTACCTATTTCGAACCCAGCTCTACCTAAAAATCTTGCTCTTGTATTTGCATCTCCGTGAATGACATTCTTAACAAAAGAATCTCCTATTGCTTCATCAATAGCTGCAAGTACTGGAATAGGATTTAAAAGCATCTGTCCAAGCCCTAGAGTAGTCCTTATTGGATGTCTACACATATCATATATACCTGTAACCACTCCATTTACACCATCACCAATACCACCTAAGAGATTTCCTACTACGGATAACATAGTTGGTTCTTCTACTTCTTCTTTAAAGTATCCCATGGCACCCGTGGTCGCTTCCCCATCTATGGGGTATTCGGGGGCAAAGATAGCATCCGTCAGTGCTTTTGGTTTAGTTGCTGCACTTATAAGGGCTAATGCACCTGCAACAAAGCCTACTGCAACTGTTGCTCCAGCACCATATGTTGCAACTGTTGCTGCTATTCCTATGCCTATTACTGCTACAGTTGCTACTGCTGCGAGTGCACTACCCATAAGTTCTAATAGGTTAAATGGTTTTTCTGGAGCTACTTCTGGTTCGTCATCATCATAAGGTGGATAGGTTTCTCTTTGGGTTGCTTGTGGTACTACGTCTGCACCTAGGAAGTTATGACTTCCTTCTATGTAAAGAGACGTTTCGCTTTTAGTTTTTTGGGCTACGAGTTTTGTTTCTGCTTTTATGTTTATTTTTTTTGGTGTGTTAAATTCTATGCTATCTTTTGCAGTAAGTGTAATAGATTTATTGCTTAGTATTTGTATTCCTTCGTTTTCATCTAAGGATATACTCAGAGGTTGTTTTGTAGCTCCTTCTAGTTTTATGCTATCGGGTTTTATGGAAAGTTTATTTCCATGCTCACTTCTAAGGTATCTGTTATTTGGGTTATGTAATTCACTACAAGTTTCGGCATTTTTTCTTACACATGAATCGCAAAATGCATCTTCTTTATTTGTTGAAAAATACAAAATTGATGCACCTTTTATTTTATCATTGAAAATAGTATTTTGTCTTATAGCGTTTCGTTGTGATAGTATTTATATAGATTTATCTTCTATATAAAAGTCTATATTAAATTACTACTAACAATCCTCATAATCTTATTTATAAATGATCTCTATAAATGTGCTTAACTCCCACGAAATTACTGATTTTTATCTTTTTACAATTTACTAAGCAATATATTTACTGTACTTTTAATTTTTTTGATTGTCTTATTTTATATTATTAAATACATCAACCATGCTCATTTTTATTTCATAATCTGTATTTGCAAGCATATAATATAACTAAATCTTATCTTAAAATTTTTAGTTTCCAAAACACAAAACATATATTTATCTAACTTTCGCTCTTTAGCACCTCTAACACAAATGAATACAGCATTTTTCCTTATTTCAAGCTTAGAATCTTTATTGAAAAGATAAAAATTTATATTACTCTTTTAAATTCCGAATCTAAACCAATACTTTAAATTTAAGCAATATATAGATTTTCAATAAATTCTGTGAAATTTCTGCTTATTAACCTTATACAGTCCATCTCTAATATTCCATCTTCTTCTATATAAGCCATATCACAATGATAAGTTGCTCCCTTATTATTTCCTTCTACAGAAATGCATATTAAGTTTTCTACTGGATCTATTCCTATAGGGAGGAACTTAGATGATATTAATTTCCCTTCTTTATTGTATACACAATAATTTTTTTCAAGATTAAACTCTACCTCATCTGAAAGAGGGCAAAATAACATAATTGAAGAAATTATCATTCCATTATCATTTTCATCTTTAGTATCAAATTTTCTTCTATCAGTCTTTCCTCCATTATTTAATAGTAAAAACTGTCTATAATCATTAGGAAGTTTAAACCCATACTTTTTTTCAAAAGCTTCAATATCTTGTACCTCAATAGATTTAAATGTATATTCAAATTTAATATTCATAACCATTCCTCCGAAAATCCATGAATTTATACCATTTTAATTTATCTTATTAGCATTTCTATAAAAATTCACAATTTAATATATAAAAAATATTTATAACCGAAGACCCCTTATTTTCTACATCAAAAATCTTTTAATAAGTTCTAGTAAGTTAAATGATTTTTCTGATGCTATTTCTGATTCGTCTTCAAAAGGTGGATGTGTTTTTCTTCCGTTGGCTTAATCTACTATTTTTGTTTTACAGTTATACTATAAAATCATATTATTTAATTTTCAAAGTGCAAAAATATATACATTAAACTTAATCTAAAAAAAACAGCTATCATTTGATAACCGTTATTTCTTTAAAAATTATTTAACATTCTAAGCAAATCTTGTTTTTCATTCTTAAATTCAAAAATAAAACATATATTTATCCTAATTGCGTTCTTTATCGCCTCTACCACAAATGAATACAACGTTTTTCCTTATCTAATTTTTAGTTTTCATAGGCTCATTAATTTTAAAATCTTAAAATTTTGAAACTCGCTATCGCTCAAACAGTCAAAATTTCTTAACAGATTTTAAAATCAATTTCACCTTGAAAACTTAAAAATTAAATAATAAGAAAAACTTATGTATTCACTTTGTGTTAGAGGGGTTTTGTGGTTATTTAAAGTTTAGAATCTTCATTAAAAAAATAAAAAATATTTTTTATAATTAATATAAAGTATATAACTTTTAATAGACAATATTGTCTATAGATTTAGATAGAGCATACGTATTTTAAACATTTTCTATATTTTGTATAACACCTATAGCATCTACATGATTTGTATTAATTTTTAAATTGTTGTGATTATTAAATCATTATATTCCTATATTTATAGCTTAGTTTTAAAAAAGCTTCCATACAGTTCCGTAGTACATTTAATTTTATAAAACACTAAAATTAAGTATGAATAATTAAAATAAATTTTCTAAGAATTCCTTAAATGAACTGCTTATTGGTTTAATAGCATTTTCTTGGACTTCTTTTAAATCAATTCTCTTAAGCTGTTCTTCTGAATAATCAGATTCTATTACCCCTAACTCATGCTCCCAAAATATTATACATGGATTATCTTTTGAATTTCTATAGTCAAAGCAAATATAATTTCCTGCAGGATCACATCCAAAAGGAAATATATTCTGTGGTAATCTTTCTTTAATTCCATTATATACTTCCAATATATTATCTGGGCTATTTTTGCAATATGATAATAAACATCCAAATACCCTTGGTCTATCTTCAACTAAAAATTCTTCTGGTTCTGGGCTACCACCATGATTATAAGTAGCACACTCTACATAATCTTTGGGTAATTTAACCTCCCACACACTTTCTAACTCCATAATTTCTTTCATACTAATTTTTTCATCTGCATAACTCCATTTTACATAATTATTCATTATCTAATTCCTCCTCCCCAAATTGCATTACCACCTAAATGATTCGCTTGATGAATTTTGGCATTAACCAATTGCATCCTTCCTGTTACTTGATGGTGATGCCAAGTTAGACCTTTTATCCTAGCTTTTCCATCAATAATTTGTTGCAATTGCGTAGATGTAAATAGATTTTCTGGAATTTCACCATTCTTAATTGCATCATGTAATGCCATTGTACAGTTTTCAAATTGCTCTATATCTGTTACATTTTCAATTAAATCTTTAGGCAAATCATGTTCAAATACTAAATCTTTTCCTTCAAATATTGGATAGCCTAATATATCATACTTAAGCCCATTTTTATGAGTACCTCCTGCCAATGATTGATTTATAATAGTATTTTTATCAGATGCATTCAAATATTTATTAGTATTTTCTACTACTTCTTTGAATTCATCTATGTTATTATATCCATAATCCTTAATAGCATTGTTATCAATCGTCTTTAAAAAATCCTCTACACTATCAAAACCATCTGGTACAACCCAACGTTCAATTATATTTCCTGCTTCGTCTAACCCTTCATTAACAACAGCTTTAGAATCAACAGAATTAAACTTCTTACCAGTTCCTCCTGCTCCACCAGTTCTTTTTGGTATACCATCAAATATTTCACAAAGCTTAGCTGTTTTTATATCAACTCCCATAGCACCAAAATAGTCTGTTGTGAGTACCCTCACTGAAACTGGTACTTCTATATTACCTATTTTTTCAGGTATTTTCTTAACTTCTTTTACTACTTTATCTATTTTAGTTGCAACACTCGATGGTACATTTTTTATTCCCTTTATTATATCATCTGCATATTTTAGTTTATTAAGCTTATTTAAAATATCAGCTTTTTCTATTATACCAGCTACTTTTGCAAATGCTTTTGTTTTTGATATATCCTTTACAAGATCTATGCCTTTAAGGGCCATTTGTACTTTTTGTGCTTGAACCATTTTTTCAACTTTTCCAACTGAGGCAACTTTAGATGGAAGTACGATACTTCCTACTTCAAATACGGTTCTCCCCAAAAATCTTGCTCTTGAATTTGCATCTCCATATATAACATCATCCACAAAAGATTTTCCCACTGTTAGACCAATGGCTGTAACTGTTTTAAAAGGATGTCTCAATATTTGACCAAATCCTTGTGCAGTTCTTATTGGATGTCTACACATATCATAATCCCTGTAACCATGTCAGTTACACCGTCACCAACTCCACCTAAGAAATTGCCTACTACAGATAGCATTGTTGGTTCCTCAACTTCTTCTTTAAAGTACCCCATGGCACCCGTAGTTGCTTCTCCATCTATGGGGTATTCGGGGGAAAAGATAGCATCGGTAACAGCTTTGGGTTTGGTTGCTGCACTTATAAGAGCTAATGCACCTGCAACCAATCCTATTCCTATAACAGCCCCAAGGCCACAGGTTGCTACGGTTGCTACTGCCAATGCACCTACTACTGCTACTGTTACTACTGCTGCTACTACGTTTCCCATAAGTTCTAGTAAGTTAAATGGTTTTTCTGGGGCTACTTCTGGTTCGTCATCCTTATAAGGTGGATAGGTTTCTCTTTGGGTTGCTTGTGGTACTACGTCTGCACCTAGGAAGTTATGGCTTCCTTCTATGTAAAGAGAGGTTTCACTATTCGTCTTTTGGGCTACGAGTTTTGTTTCTGCTTTTATATTTATTTTTTTTGGTGTGTTAAATTCTATGCTGTCTTTGGCTGTAAGTGTAATAGATTTATTACTTAGTATTTGTATTCCTTCGTTTTCATCTAAAGATATACTCAGAGGTTCTTTTGTGGCACCTTGTAGTTTGATGCTATCGGGTTTTATGGAAAGTTTATTTCCATGCTCACTTCTAAAGTATCTGTTATTTGGGTTATGTAATTCACTACAAGTTTTTGCATTTTTTCTTACAGATGAATCGCAGAATGCATCTTCTTCTTTATTTGTTGGAAAATACAGATTTGTATGACTTCCAACTTGTGGCATAGAGTAAAGAGAGTTTCCCTTTACAGGTGAATATATGTAATCATGTGCTTTTTCTTTGTCTTGGTTTTCATCTAAGGATAAATGAACTTTAAGTGTTTCGCCACTTACACTTAGAACTTGTCCTTCTATTGATGCGCCTTTTATTTTATCATTGAAAATATTATTTTGTCTTATAGATTTTCGTTGTGATAGTATGTATTTATATATGAGTTCCCCTTTAATAATATTTACATCTATACTTGTCACATATACATGTTTAGATCTAAAGGTTATTTTATCTTTAATTTCTGTTTTTAATAGTACTATTTTTCTAAAAATCAAGAAAACTTGTATATTCACTTTGTGTTATATGTTTTTTGTATTTACATATTTATTTTCCATATAAAAATCTATATTAAATCACTACTAACAATCCTCATAATCTCATTTGTAAATTTAATCTAAAAAACAGCTATCATACGATAACCGCCATATCTTTAAAATTTATTTAACAATATTAAATTTTTCTCTCATATCTGCTATTATTATATTTTAAAAGAATATATTCATCACTTTTTTTCTAACTTAACACAACAACATCATTACTAGTTTTCTATATTTCAGAAATACACAATACCATTTTTAAGTACCCCTCTATAAATCTCCTTCACTCTAATGCAATTACTATTTCTCATCTTTTTATAATTTACTAAGTAATCTATTTACTATATTTTCAAATCTTTTTGGATTATCTAATTTTATATCATTAAGTAAATCCACCACAACCATTTTTATTTTATAATCTGTATTTACACGTATCTTAGAATATTCACTTCTATATGTTTCACTATTTAATATTCGTTTATTTAATATGATTGCCCACTCTTTTGCTGTTTCTAACATTTCAGGTAATGAGTTTATAAGCTCTACAAGATATTTTTCCTTATCAAAACTCTCTATTAGATGAATAATACCAAACATAATTTCTTATTTCTTTGTTCCATTATCAAAATCTTTACATATTTTTTGTATAATTTTTTCATCTTTAGAATCTGATAAGTTTTTTAAAGCTTTATCAAATTCTTCATAATATTCTAATTGGCTTCTCAATAGTCTACTTCTATATAAAAAGACGTTTAACTTTTTAATATTTTGAACAACAAGTTTTATTTCCTAACTATCTTAAATTTGTATAACATTATTAAATTTCATTTTAAAAATACAAAAATATATTTATCTAAATTTCGTTATTTAGCACCTCTAACACAAATGAATACAACGTTTTTCCGTATTTAATTTTTAGTTTTCATAGGCTCATTAATTTTAAACTCTTAAAATTTTGGAACTCACTATCGCTCAAACATCCAAAATTTCTTAACAGATTTCAAAATCAATTTCACCTTGAAAACTTAAAAATTAAATAATAAGAAAAACTTATGTATTCACTTTGTGTTAGAGAAGTTTTTGAACTATTTAAAATTTATAGTTTTCATTGAAAAAATTAAAAATATATTCATATGATAGTTTTAGCTTTTCTTTCATTAAGATAGTCATGTAAATCTGTTTCTTTATTCAATAGGACCCATAAACTGTGTAATTAAATATATATGCTCCACTAATTTTACTTTATCTAAATTTTCAATTTTTTCTGATCCTCCTAATCCAAGAATAGGTACGTATCCGAAGCATTCATCAATCTTAGGTACTCCATATCTAGTTATTGCTTCAGAATAAGGTAACCAATCTAAAGCTTTATTTTTAAATGCCTCTTCCTCTAAATTTCTAAAGAAAAATTTAAATCCTGCTGATATACAAGTTATTTTACCCCTTCTAAAGTTTAACAATCCTACATATCTATTATCTTCCCAAACAATAATATCTCCCATTGAAGTTGTAAATAATGCAACAGAATTCTCATATCTTACATATACATCCTTTAATAAAGACTGAAATTCATCGGGATTAACTATTTTAAGATAACCATTCAAAATACTACCAAATCCGTATTGCTTCCATACTTGTAACATCTGTTCTGGTACTCTATCTGTATATCTTTCAATAATATCTTGTGAAGTTTTTTCTTCTAATATAAAATCATCAAAAATTTTATCTGGCATATTTATCACCTCATGTTTAGTTTGTTAATTTAATATTTAATTTTGTTGACTTTCTTTCTGCCTCATTCATTTTTGCTGCTATATCCCTAATTTTTTCATCCATTGCATCGATTCTATATTTCCACTGTGAACCCAAGGATGAATTTATTCTTTTATCTCCCATTCCACCAATGTTAAGTGGATTTCCGCCAGCAATTTGATCTGGATTATGTAGTGCTGCTTGACTCTTCATCCATTTCGAAGCTTCTTTTTCTGCTTTTTCCCAAGATAAACCATTTTCTTGTAGCTCATTAATTTTTTCCTGTAATGCTCTTTCTCTCTCAGCCTTTTGTGCTGCATTTCCTTCTAGCGCTCTTCCTTCTCTCAAATATCTATCTCTATTTTCCATATATTCATCAACAGTCAGATTATTTAATCCTTCTTCCTGTGCTTTTAATTGTCTCTTAAATTCAGCTGTGTCATGTTTAGTATTCCTGTTAAAGCTGACTTCAATTTCTGAAATTCTTGGTATATCATCCACTGATTCACTAACTTCCTCAACAATCTCATTTACATTTTTCTTACCAGTTCCTCCTGCTCCACCAGTTCTTTTTGGTATACCATCAAATATTTCACAAAGCTTAGCTGTTTTTATATCAACTCCCATAGCACCAAAATAGTCTGTTGTGAGTACCCTCACTGAAACTGGTACTTCTATATTACCTATTTTTTCAGGTATTTTCTTAACTTCTTTTACTACTTTATCTATTTTAGTTGCAACACTCGATGGTACATTTTTTATTCCCTTTATTATATCATCTGCATATTTTAGTTTATTAAGCTTATTTAAAATATCAGCTTTTTCTATTATACCAGCTACTTTTGCAAATGCTTTTGTTTTTGATATACCCTTTACAAGATCTATGCCTTTAAAGGCCATTTGTACTTTTTGTGCTTGAACCATTTTTTCAACTTTTCCAACTGAGGCAACTTTAGATGGAAGTACGATACTTCCTACTTCAAATACGGTTCTCCCCAAAAATCTTGCTCTTGAATTTGCATCTCCATATATAACATCATCCACAAAAGATTTTCCCACTGTTAGACCAATGGCTGTAACTGTTTTAAAAGGATGTCTCAATATTTGACCAAATCCTTGTGCAGTTCTTATTGGATGTCTACACATATCATAGATCCCTGTAACCATGTCAGTTACACCGTCACCAACTCCACCTAAGAAATTGCCTACTACAGATAGCATTGTTGGTTCCTCAACTTCTTCTTTAAAGTACCCCATGGCGCCAGTTGTGGTGGCTCCATCTATGGGGTATTCGGGATCAAAGATAGCATCTGTCAGTGCTTTTGGTTTAGTTGCTGCACTTATAAGGGATAATGCACCTGCAACCAATCCTATTCCAATAGCAGCTCCAAGACCAAAAGTTGCTACGGTTGCTACTGCTGCTATACCTATTACTGCTACAGTTGCCACTGCTGCCACTACATTTCCCATAAGTTCTAGTAGGTTAAATGGTTTTTCTGGGGCAACTTCTGGTTCGTCATCATTATAAGGTTCATAAGTTTCTCTTTGTGTTGCTCTTGGTACTATGTCTGCACCTAGGAAGTTATGGCTTCCTTCTATATAAAGAGCAGTTTCGCTTTTAGTTTTTTGGGCTACGAGTTTTGTTTCTGCTTTTATATTTATTTTTTTTGGTGTGTTAAATTCTATACTGTCTTTGGCAGTAAGTGTAATAGATTTATTACTTAGTATTTGTATTCCTTCGTTTTCATCTAAAGATATACTAAGAGGTTCTTTTGTGGCACCTTGTAGTTTGATGCTATCGGGTTTTATGGAAAGTTTATTTCCATGCTCACTTCTAAAGTATCTGTTATTTGGGTTATGTAATTCACTACAAGTTTTTGCATTTTTTCTTACACATGAATCGCAAAATGCATCTTCTTCTTTATTTGTTGGAAAATATAAATTTGTATGACTTCCAACTTGTGGCATAGAGTAAAGAGAGTTTCCCTTTACAGGTGAATATATGTAATCATGTGCTTTTTCTTTGTCTTGGTTTTTATCTAAGGATAAATGAACTTTAAGTGTTTCTCCACTTACACTTAGTACTTGTCCTTCTATTGATGCGCCTTTTATTTTATCATTGAAAATAGTGTTTTGTCTTATAGATTTTCGTTGTGATAGTATGTATTTATATATAAGTTCTCCTTTAACAATGTTTACATCTACGCTTGTTACATATGAATCTTTAGATTTAAAGGTTATTTTGTCTCCTAATTTATATCTTTGATAGGTTTCTATTTCGTAATAGAAAAAATCAGTGTCATTAAATCCTTTTTCAGATCCCCCATTTTTATTGAAAAGTTCAATGTTTTTGTAAGCTTTATAGGGTAAATTGTCTTTTATATCATATGTATTTCCTTTTGGATATCCAAGGTGAAGATGTGGTGTTTCTTTAAGTGTATCACATACCAAAATATCATTGAACATGCTACTTAATCTTTTTAGGAATTCAAAGTCTGTTTCTTGATATTGAATTATTGGCTTTCCTATTGGTGTTTTAAATTTTTCGTGTGGATTGCATATGAATGATGCATAATTTTTTTTCATTATGTCAACAATATCAATATATGTTGTATTTTTATCTTGAAACGACCTAGTTCTTTTTTTAATATCCAATAATATTGTTGAAGATATAGCTTTTACTATAATATAGTATACACCATTTTCCATTTCTATTTCTAGATTATCGACAAAACCTGTGAACAAAACTTCATCTTTATTATAAACTTGTATCTTATCTTTAAAAGATGTGCTTATAATTTCAGATAAAGTATTGTTTTGAGCACAATAATTGTGATCTTCTACTTCGTTTATGTTTTCGACTATACATCGTAAATATAGTTTTCCATGTTCATTTATGGTATGTGATATATTAATGTCTTCTATATTTACTATGTTAAAACGAGATTTAATTTTTATATCTAAAAATCCAGACATATTCAACTCCTTTCCACTCACTCAAATTTCAAATATTTAAAGCGAATTACTTTATTCTTCTTGCTCAACTTGTCCTGAGTTTTCAAATGCTACGCAACCACCATGTTCACATATTATGTAGGAATCAGTTTTTAGTGAACCTACTCCATCAATAATACAGTCTTCTTTCACATTTTCCCAAACTCCAAGAAAATTTCTCTCGCATTTAAAACCTTGAATTTCACCTCTATCAGGAGATACTAGATTAATAACCTCAGCGCCTGAGCTACTTGGATTTGAACATATTCCAAAGTAAGGTATATTTTCATGTGTACAATCATTTTGATTCATCTTTGGTTGATTTTTTATATATACTCCATGGCACTGTGGTAAATTTATTTTTCTCTTATGAGAACCACAACTACAAATCATCCTTGCTCCCCTTACTACATAAGCATGTGTTTCTGCCATTTTGCACCTTCTTTCTTATAACTACTTCACTTTAACATCTTCAAGTTTAACCCCTATAAAAGATCTTCTAAGTATGCTTTCTGCTAAGTCTAGGCTTACAACAATTTGAGTTTTTTCACCTTTGTTTATCTTAAAAATCTTTCTATCTTTTATTTTGTTTTTATCTAGTACAATTTTTTTTATAACGCTTTTATCTAGATTGAATTCGCTTGATTCATGAAGTGTATCAACCTCGAAGAATATTGGTAGAAAGTATTTTCGTTGAACCTTATTAACCCTATCTATTAAAAAAACAGTTTTATAAATAATATTAGGTTCATATTTACTTATTAAGTCCTTTAATCCACTTGAAATAAGATAAATTTGTCTTTCTAGAATATCCATGAATACAGAGTTTTCACTTGCATTTACATGAAATACCATCATATCATCTAGTTTTTTATAGTTTTCAATATTTATATTTCTTTTATCAACCTTACTAAATAAATCTATAATCATTGGAAAATCATTATATCGTTCATCTTGTTTTAATAAAAAATACTCCATTTTTCCTCCAATTCAATATTTATTCTTCTACAGTACTTTTACTAAGTACGAATTTTTTCATTATCTCAAAATTATCCTTGTATTCACCAAATACAACTACTAATTCATCATCTTTTTTTAATAATTCAAAACCCTCACATTCAAAGATTGTATCTATATTTTCTTTAAGAATTTCCTTTGCTAATAGATTGTATTTTAGGGATTCGTAAAGTTTAAAATCCTCTACATCAATGCTAGTTACTTGTCTCATATACGTTGGATTATCTTTTTTCTTTTCAATTTCATCCATTTTTTTGAAAAGTGGTTTAAATATAAAGTCCATATCAAAGTAACAATGACACTCATCTTCGTCTAAAAAAATCCTATCATCATAGAAATCCACTCGATAATTTGAACTATTTCTTAATATTTGAGTTCTTAAAAATGAAATGAAAATATATTTTATAGGTGCTTTTTCTTCGTTTTGCTGTAGCTCATATATTTCCTCGCAGGTTTTATTTATGGTATTTTGAATATTATCTATTATCGTATCCTTATTTTTGATATAATCATCTTCTATCTCAATAAAGACTTCTTTATAGCTATTTTCTATGTAATTTTCATAAAAGTGTGTAATCTTGTCCATTTTATCTGCTTTTTTTATCATTTTACATTTACCTTAGAGCCACTTATATCTATTTTGTCTGCAATATTTATATTTGAGCTACCCTGTTTTAAATTTACACCTGAAGAACCCTTAATTGATATATTACTTCCACTTAAGATATTTATATCATCTTGTGCTGAAAGTGTTATTTTTTTATCACTGTTAATAACTATTCCTCCATCATCTAACAATTTTATAAGTAAATTCCCATTAGCTACAATTTCAACTGCCCCTGGCTTAAATACAATCTCTTTTCCATGTTTAGTACTTATTCTTTTTATATTGCTATCGCTACGCTTTGAACTATTTGTCTGTAAGTCAACACTACTTTTAGCATATGCCTTATCTTCATCCACACTAGGGAATTGAAGTATAACCCTATCATTTTTTTCTGGCATAAAGTAAAATCCACTGCCATCTTTTGATGAATATGGAGTTGAATAGTTATAAAAAAACGCTCTCCCTGCATCGAATTCATTATCAATATCTAGCTTAACCTTAATCTTGTCCTTAGATATATCAACCACATTCCCCTCAAGTGAAAGCCCCTGAATCGCATCATTTTTTAATTTAGGAACAATAAATCCATTGTCATTCTTTAGCACACAAGTATTTTGTAATAAACCATCTATTAATTCTATTTTGCTTGAATATACACGATAGATTAAGTTTTTAAACTCAACCTTATTCCCTAACTCTACCATTTGATTTGTAATTACTTCATAGCTTATTAAGTCATTTTCATTTATATCTGGTTTATAGTTTTGATTTATTATCTGATGTTCTTTAATATCTTTTTTAACCTTATAGTTTGAAGCCTGTAGTGGCTCGTTGCTTGTAATATCAGGTAAGCCTATATGTATTTTTACTCCATCCAGTCTTGAATTAGCAATTAATGGCATATTAAAACTTGAAGCAACTCTTTTTAAAAAGTCCCAATCCGTTTCATTATATTGTGCTAGTATATGTTCAATACTCTCACCATTTGAAGTCATATCAATAAAAGTTCCCTGATTGTATGACTTACTCATAATATTGAAAAAATCTGTATATGGCATTCCTTTACACTGATATGTTTTTTTCTTTTTTTTAAAATCTGCAAAACAGGTAAATGAAGTTCCCTCCAAATTTAAAATTCTTAGTTCTCCATTGTTTTCAATATCTATA
This sequence comes from Tepidibacter sp. Z1-5, assembly GCF_037844525.1. NCBI lineage: Bacteria > Bacillati > Bacillota > Clostridia > Peptostreptococcales > Peptostreptococcaceae > Tepidibacter > Tepidibacter sp. Z1-5. The sequence continues at coordinate 69,383 of NZ_JBBMMD010000013.1, forward strand.
TTTTTTATAGACCCTTTGAATATTATTTGATTTCCATCTTCCTTTTTCAACCCAACCTCTATAACTTGGTCTGAAGAAATGTTTTCAACATAACTATCCTGCATCTCAAAGGGTATTATTCCTCTTAATTTGAGGATTGTATGTTCATTTATTTTCTGTGTAATACTTAGATTTAGAAGCTTTTCAAACTCAAATGAGGATACATATATTTGGTTATATGTTATAAAATCATTCATTTATTCTTCCTCCTTCACTCTTACACTCTTTACTACATCTACAGCAACTTTTTTCCATACATCATGTTCATTGAATGGACATACAAAGTTTCCCATAATAGTTTCTTTTTTAAATTCAAAGAAAAACATTAAATTATATACAAAATCATCTATAGCACTATTTTTAAACTCTAAGCAACCTATGTTTTTTTCGTTTACATTAATAGTTTTGTTATCATATATAACATTTAAAGGATTTTGTTTTCTAATTATTTTTTCCATACTCTTTAGTAGTTCCCCCACTAATTCATTTGTTAGACCACTTTTTATATGTGTTAGTGTTATATTTATATTGTTTGAATCATCCGTTTTTATTATTTGAGGTCTTTTTACAGATGGATATTTTATATCTTGAATATCCATAGGCATTTCTATAAATTCTTTTGGTATTTTCAAAGATATTTGATCTTTAAAAAAATATGTGTCCACGAACTCATATGAATTATTATTTATAACTATTGGTCCTTCATTTATGTCTTTATTAAGTTTTGATTTATTTATTGCCTCTATTATTTTTTCATCAGCATATCCCATAAAACATACACCTTCCTCATTTATTTTATAATTCTGTTTGAGCTTCTTCTCTTGAACGTATATCTTTATTTTCCATTGCTACTGTAAATACCCCAAATATATATCCAATAAAACTTAATATAAAACAAATCCAATTCCAAGTTGCGTTAGATCCTAAATCAATCCTTTCACTACTACCCTTAAGTCTCATTGTTCTTGAAGAATTTGAAATAGAGTCCACCATATAAGTAACAAAATTAATAGGTTCATCACTTCCATCAAATGTATAATTGCTAATGTGTTCACCATTGAATGAATAATTAACATTCATATTACTATCAAGATAAGTACTTGTATAAACAAGGTAATGTACACCAACAAAGCCTAAAACAATAATTAAACTTGACAAAATTATATGAACAAATTTATTTTTTGATTTTTTAAATGAAAACTTTATATCTGCAAAATAACATCCACAACTACTCAACATACCAACACCAAACCCACCTAGTGGAATAATAAAAAATGTAGTTGTACTTATAGCATCTATATTCCCAAACGAAAGTACTAAATAGTTTGCAACTGCTGCTATAACTGAACTTATAATCCATAAAATATAAAACATAAAAATTCCTCCTTTATTATCTTTAATCTAAAATTATTTTCCTTGATAAATAATTGCTATCACTTTTTTCTACTCTGTTATACTTGATATCTTGAAGAATTTCTATTAAAAATTTATATATTCTCTCATTTGAATAATCTTCATATTCTTGATCAAGCCTTGATGATATGTAGATTATGATCAATTCTTTATTTATTGCCTTTTCATCTTGAAGGCACTGCATGCAAAATGATATATCTAGTGGGTTGCTTAGTTTATATTTAAAAGCTTCTTTAGCGAAGTATTTTAAAACATACGGAGATATTGTGCTATTTTCATAGGCTGCAAATTGTGAGTTGATGATATTTATAGTATTATACTCAGTTGTCATATCTTCAAAATCAGTGTAATTATTTCTTAACTTTGCTCCTGCTTTCAATTTGAATCTGCACAGCTCTATTTCGTCTTTATGTATATTTGTATCATTATCTATCAATACCTCAGTTATATAACTTACAAAATCTTGATTTGAATTTTCTCCTATGAACTTAACTTTAAGTACCGATGTTTCATTTGTATGTGTGTATGGTACTGTATAGTTTTCTTTTAATATGTATATATCTTCATCAAAGCAGATTATCCCAGGTGATATAATAATGTAATCATCATTAACTGAAAGTCTGCATCCTGTTAATATTCCATTTGCATATCCATTAATATGTATATTTACAATATCTTTTGGAAAATCTCTTATACAATCCAGCATTTCAAGCTTTAATACTCTCCTTCTGCTGAATACAGGGTGTTTATTTGAAAACAATTTATCCCCTCCATTACTTTAGCCCATCAAAAAAGTTAGTTTCCCAAGTTCCATTTTCAAAACTAAAGAATTCTTCTTTTCCTATAAATAAAACTTCATTATCTCTTAATACTGGTACTACACAAAATCCCCAATGATCTCTTTTAGCCCATACGAAGAACTTAACTTCTTTATTAACTATATTGTCTGTTTCTTCTTGTGTAATGATATCTTTATATTTTTCTTCTATTTCATAAACTGTTATTTTACTAAACTCTTCTGGTTTATTCTCATACTCATATTCATATCTTGTATGATTATTTGCATCTTTTAGATAAAGCTTTAAAGTAATTCTTTCCATAGTTCGTGAAATACTTCCACTTGTATTGTTCTTATCTAAGCTATGTATAAGTGTTTTTTCATCTCCTCTATGGTTGTAGGCACTTATCACATATGGAAGTGTAGGTATTTTTGTGTTTATATTTACATTCATATAACCAAACTTCTTTGCTTGTAAGTATTTTAGTGCTCCTTTTATACAGGTTAGCTTTAAGTCATAATTTTCTTTTTGTCCTTTTTTATTTTTTCTAGATTGTATAATTCTACCCGGTATAAATTCCTTTAGTGCTTCTTTGAATATATCTACTTTACAGGATTGTCCTGTAAGTTTGATGATTGAGTATTCTAGAAGCTTATCTTCTTCATATATATTTTCTAAAAACTTTTTGATAATATTGTATATATCAGCTTTTAACAAAGTTTCTATATCGTATATATTTAATTTCAATTCTAAATTATCTTTTATTTGATTTAAGCAACCATCATTATATGTATGGATTTTCCATCTATCAAAATATATAATTGCTTTATCACAGTCAGTATCTTCTTTTGATGTAATAAGTACTTCTAAATTATGTTTGTTATTAAAGAATTCTTTTTTTACTTTCTCAGCTAATTCAAATAACAAGTAGTAGTTGCTTTTTACTTTGAAATAATCTTCACTGCTTTTATTTTCATAATCTTTAAACTTAGTTGGTATTATGTCTTCTACTTTTTTATATTCATCATCTAACTTTGTATATATTTCACGTACCCCATGCTCATCTACAAATCTAAATAAGTCAATATCAAAGTCATCCAATACATTTTTCTTGATGTTTACATCACTATTTATTAATTTGTGTGCGAACATGATTTTTATTAACTGCATTATTTTAAATGTGAGGTTATTACCTCCAAAATCAGTATCTCCATTTTCATACGATGTTTGTATATCTATTTCATAAGATATTCTGTTATTTTGTATATTAAAATCACAAGAAGATAAATCTGTAGTTCCTCCTCCGCAATCTATAATTAGTGCTTTATATGTCATTGCTTCTTTATATCTTTGCTTTTGTATTAATTCCGATATAGTATTGAATAATACTGCTGCTCCTTCATCTAACATATTTTCATATTCTATGTCATAGTCACTCAGTATTTCTTTAAACAGCATATAAAATTTGTATTTTTGCTTTGATGGACATGATATATGTATTTTTTTAAAGTTATATTTGAATCTTTGTTTTGAAATATTTATAATATATTCAAGATAGGCTTTTATCATATGTTTTCTTTTTATAAAAGTCCTTTGTCCATTTATATCTGTTATTTTTTCTTCTTTTTCAAAATCACTTATCCATCTTTTTATATCATAGAATATACATATACCATCATCTACATAGCTTAATTTGGATAACTTGATAGCATCATACCCAAATGTATATTCTACATTTTTGTCTTTTATAGACTTTATACCTACAACGCTTGGAATAAGAGGTGTTATATTTAAATCATTAGAAGTTGTATCTATAACCTTAGCTACACTAATATCATCTAGTGATTCATTATTTGTATAAATTCCAGCTGTAGTATTAGTTGTTCCAAAGTCTATTGCAAGATGATTATCTGTATCTAGTAATTTCTTAATATTAAAATCCAAAACATTTAATTTATAAAGTTTTAGATATTTTGGTTTATTTTTAATATTGTTATGATATATGTCGTATATAATATCTGATTCACGGTTATCAAAATATAGTAAGCTATACTTCTTATCAATACTTTTTGCAGCTTTGATAGTTTCATTTTTTACTAAGTAATAGTTCTCATCGTTTCCTTTAATTAAGTTAAATATAGTACATATATTAAACGCTTCATCTACTAATACAATGTTTGATTCATCTAAATCATTATTTGAGCTCATTGTATAGTTATCAAATATTTCTACACTTAATTTATCATACAGAATAATTTTTGCTGGTGAATTTATATTTTTATCATCCATTATTATTTTTTCTGCACTTTTTATGAAATCTTGTAATCTTTCAAGTCCAGTATCACTTTGCTCTTTTATAAGTAAGCTTTCATTTATTCCTCTGTATCTCATAATAAGTCTTATAAGTTCTTCTTTATTTAATGGGTTAAGCAAATTTTTAATCAGCTTTTCCTTTATACAGATTTCTCTTAATTGAAATGTTGTCATTTTTGTTAGTTCATTTTCTTTATATCTACCTATTTTTGTGTTTTCTTTTTTATCATTATTTTTATATAGTTTGTATGAATATCCCATATTTTGATCACCTAAATTTCTTAATCTAGTACAACACCATATTTTCTATTTTCATAGTATCTTCTACTCCCAAAATTCCAAAATGGTATTGCCAATATAAAAACACTTTAAAATCTATATGTAAAAATAGATCCACTAACATATCTATTTTGTTTTCAAGTTCTTGTGTTCGCTTTTGTCCAATGTATATTAATATCTCTTTTTTGTTGTCTTGATTTATGTAGGTAGTACTTTTTTTAAATATTTTGTTTACTATACTCTTAAATATTTCTAACGATACTCCTGTTGTATATAATTTTATAAGGCTAGATATTACAATTTCTCTTTCTTTATCATTAAAGATTTGTATATTTTTTTTTATCTTTTCTGAAAACATATTTTCTAATATATCTTTCATAATGTATTTCTTATAATATTCTTCTTTAGAAAGCCCTTGTTTTAAATCAATGTTTCCTAAAAAATGTATTAAAATATCAAATAATACTTCCCTAAGTTCAATACTTTCCTCAAAATTAACATCGAATATATCCTTAAATATAGGAAAAAACCTATAGTATGGATTTATTTCTACTATAAGTGATTCATCAATTTCTGATTTGTTTAGATCTTCAAATGCAACTTCCATATATGGACTATATGTTTTTGCACATTTGAATGTTATATTTTCTTTTTTTATATTTTGTTGATCTGCTTTCACTAATATATCCCAGATGTAATTCATATTAATCTTCCTTCACATTTGTATTCTGGATAATTAAGTTGTATTTGCGATACTATAAAGCTTAATAAATCTCTTATTATAAAGCAGTCATTTTCTTTTAAAGTAAAATATAATATTAATTTTTTAGAATAATCCTGATCTCTTATTTCATCTATTATAAAAGAATTCATATCATAAGTTTCTTCTTTTAAATCATCTGTTATATTGACTATTTTGATATCTTTAAACTCAACATATTTAGATACTTCAAATGAATTTATTGTTCTTATAAGCTCTGCCTTTGTTTTAATGTTAACTTTGTTTTTATTACTTAATTTTTCTATAAAACTTACTTTTTTAGAATTAGATACTAATTCATAACTGTATTTATCAAGTTTTGATTCTTTTATTTTTAATATTTTAAATATATCCCAATCCCTAGCTTCTTCTATTTCACCTGTTATCATTAAATTATCCTTTGTATGTCTTATATGATTTATATCTTCATTGTCATATACAACTAAATATCCATTGTCTACACCTTCGTTTTTTATAGAAACAATATGTTCAAAATTTATTCTATCTTCACAAGGCATAGGAAATCCTGTACTTTTTAAAGTTAGTTTTTGTATATTCCAAGTAGGAACCATATCATATTCTATGTATTTGCCAACATCTGCAAAATCCACATTAACTTCTTGTATTATTTCATCTTTTTCAATACCTTCTTCACATTCAATTAGTACTACATCAACTATTCTAGATATATAAGGTGAATTTATAGTTGTCCATGGTATATTATTTTTTATAAACATTTGATAAAGTCTATATATTTGATTTTTATACTGAGTATTTGTTTTTATCTTAAAGTATGCTTTATAGACGTTTTTATTTGTCTTTATATTTCCTTTGAATTTCATATCACTTTCTAATATGTCTTTAAATATTAAATAATCACAGTTTAAAAATACTTTGAACATATTTACTTGCTTATTTTCAATTATTGTATCTAATATATTTTTAAGATCATATTCTTTATCTTTTATATCTTCTTCTAGCATTGGATGTAAAAAATAATGTATAGGATCAAAATCTTGCTTTTTTACAATGCTTGTGTATACACTATAATTTTGTTGAGTGTATTCTATTTCATCAAAAACTCTATTTTCAAGAGAGCTATACATATTTTCACTATGCTCATATAGCTCTATGAATACTTCACTCAATAATTCTTTTAATAAAGCCCTATCTTTTAAATTTTCAACATTATTTATTTTTTCATAAATTTTATCTTTCATTTGTCCTCCTAATACTTATAAGTTTTGTGGACTTTTCTTATCAATTAAAGTATTTATTACTTTTATTTTTTCATCTACTTTTTTTATATCATCATCTAATTTAGCTTCTTCATATATATCTTTTGCAAATAGATATAATATTTTAGCTTCATTTAAACTACCTTCATCAAATTTAGCATTTGCATCTTTTATGTATTCATCTGCTTTTGCTTTTTTTACAGTTGATTCTTGTATTTTTTTATCTGTTAGTAGTATTTTCTTTTCTAATTCATCTGAAAAATCATACATCCCTATTTGCTTATATATTTCTTGTGCCATAATATAATACATTTTTGAATCATGATAACTTCCAATACTATAGCTTACATCACCTTTTTTAGCCATTTCTATAGCATTAAGCTGAGCATCAAGTTTTTCTTTAGCTTCTTTTTCTTGCTCTTCATCTGTCTTCGCTTGTTCTTCTTCTAAAGCTTTTTCCTCTTCTTTTTCTTCCTTTTGTTTTTGTGCTTCATCTTCATTTATTTTATCTAATTTATCTTGTGCTTCTTGTTTTGCTTCTTTAAAAAATATTTTAGCAGCTAAATCTCTTGCAATTGTGTAATCTTGCTTAGCTCCTTGTATATCTTCAAACTCTATTTTTTTATCTGCTTGCTTTAATAAATCAAGAACTAGTATATGCTGATTCGTTTTATTTGATTGTTCATTTATGTAATCTTTTCCTAAGTTATCTGCATAATAACCTTTTTGTTTTGCATTTAAATATTCATCTAAAGCTTCTTGATACTTTGAATCTTGAAGATATTTATCTGCATTAATAATTGTTTCTGTAAGTTTAAAGTATTTATCTATATCACTTCTTTTATCTTCTAGTTTTAATTTTTTGGCTAAATCTAAAGCATTTTTATATTCTTCATTTGCTCGTATAAAATTCTCATCTTCTATATAATCACTAGCATTTTTTATACAATAGTTCATTTCATTTATTTGCTCAGTTCTTTTTTTATTTTTGAAATAAAACACTGAAAAAATAATTGCTAAAATCAAAATTATTGGAATAAGTGTAAGTATAATTTTTTTTATTTTTTGTTTCAGTTTCGGATTTTCATATATCTTATCTATGAATATAACTCCGAGTGTATAATTTTCAAGGTCTTTAGGCTGCTTTGATAAAAGCATATCTTCTACATTGTCTATAACTTCTTGAGACTCAGTTGCCTCAACTAGTCCATCTCTCATTTCAGAGCTATCTATATTTTCCCAAATACCTTTAGTTAAAAGAGTTATAATATCTCCATTTTTCAATTTTATTTTTTTTGATATATATGGTGTTAAGTTTTCGTCTTGTCCTAAATAACAATATAAATTATTTCGTTCTTCATGCTCTGCAAGTTTATCAAGTTGTACTTTTTCTTTATCAACTAATTGTTGAGTCAATGATTGATCTTGGCTTTTATATTTTAAAAAACCTTCTCTAAATAAACAAAATCTAGTATTTCCTACAAAAGCATATCTTATTTTTACATAGTTTGTAACAACTATAGTAAGTGATGCTTTTAATCTTAAGTTTTTACTTTGATCTATCAATTCTCTATTAGCTTTGTTTAGTAATTTTTTTAAGAAGCCTTTTCTCATACTAGGTGTTTCACTAAAATTACTTATAATACTAGATACTGCTATCTTTGCACTATCTAAATCTGCGTCATTATCTATTCCATCTGCAATTACATATATTGCAAATTTATCTAGTTCCACAAATGCAAAGTAATCTTTATTTTGTAAAAAACTACCTGATTCTGATATAAATGTTGTTATGAATTTCGAATTTATTTTTCTCATTATATTACACCCTTATTTTTAATGTCCTTTATATTTCATTACAATAACACTGGCATTATCTTTATTTACTAAATAAATAGCATTTAACTTATTTATTATATTGTGCGCTATTTGATTACATGTTAAATTTTGTTTTAAAGTACATTCAATGTCATTCCAGGGAACATAGTTATGTACTCCATCACTCATTAATATAATTATATCTTCCTTTTTTAGCTCTATTGGTACATCATACACTTCTATATCTTTGAATCCATCTTGTCCTACATAATTCAATAATCTCTTTTCTTTTAATGCCCAAAGCGCATGTTGCTTACTTATTTTCCCTTCATAAAATCCTTTTTTCGCAAGTACATTTGCAGTATGACCTTCACTTAAGGATATAAGTTCATTATTCCTAAAAACTGCAATCATTGTGTTTCCAACGAGCGCATAATGTAATAAGTTATCTATAATAATTGAACATACTATACTTGCCCCACCTTGATTATCATCTAGCTTTTTCAAAATCTCTCTATTTGTTATATTAAAAGCTCTTTTGAAAAAATAATTAATATTTGAGATTGAGTTATCATGTTTGAACAGTTCTACAAATATGTTTGTTGCTAATAAACTTGAAAGCTTGCCAGCTTTATTTTTTCCTCTTCCATCTGCTAAGACTGATAATGTTGCATTATCTATACAAGCTATATCCATAGAATCTTCTTGAAATTCTCTATCCCCAATTAAAGAAGCTTTTCCTATCTCTAATTTTTTTAGCTTCATCTTTTGAGCTTTTAAACTTACAATTTCTCTTATTAAAATTAATATAACTATTATGCTAATTAAAACAACTAATGCTTTCATCTAGGTTACTCCCTACCTATATCATCCCACTCAAAGTGTTCACCACAAAATGGAATAAATAAAAATTTACTATTTCCAAGTTCTATTACATCATATGGTGATAATTGTGTTGGAACATATACTGCCTCATCATTTAAATATGCAATACCCGATGCATCTCCTGGCAATAAAACTGAATTTCTCTTTTTAGGATCATATACTACAATAGCATGATTTCTTCTTGAAATTTTGTTATCACCTAAAATTTGTATATCCATATCATCTGATCTACCTATAAAATTTTTACCTTCTTTTATTTTATAATCTTTTCCTACTCTAGATCCTTCAATGCAAACAAGCCAACCGCACACTGGCTGTATTTCTTCTTTTAATAATTCATATTCAATATCAAAATCTTTTGAAGGTAATTCTGGCTTTTCTTTTAACGCTGTTTCTATATTACAATAAGGACATATAGTTCCGTATCTTCTAGAACTAAACATATGTCCGTTTTGACATCTAATAAGGCTCATTTACTAACACTCCGTTTCATCATCTAATCAAAAGTTTAGTTTTAGCTATAAAGACGACATCTCCTTTTAATATTGTACAAGGTTTATCTTTTGATAATTTATACCTTATCTTGTCTTCAACTTTTTCTATGCTAATACCATTTTGTGAATATAAGTCTTCTATATACCAACTACCTGATGCAAAATTCAAAACTGCATGCTGTGAATCTATTAATGATGCATATATCACTTCACTTAAATCTATATCAACTTCATTTTCTTTATTATTTTTGCCTATTAGTAAAGATGTTTTATTAAACAAATCCCACTCTTTTATTATTTGATTTTCTTCATTTACTAGTGCAAGACTATTTATATTAGTAGTGATTTTTACATCTTTAATCTCAACAGGATCTGTTATTTTTGTAGTAAATACTCTTATCATATACACAACAGCTATTATTCCAAGCAAGTATATTGATGTATTTTTTATTAATTTGTTATCTATATTCATATATACATATATGCCTGTCATTATTGAAATAATAGATATTGTAAAGTCAATAATTTTTATGTTATTTGAAATCGACTTTTTCAAAGTCATCAACTCCATTAATCTCTTTTTACTTTAAAGAAAGAATTAAAAATATTTGTTGTATCAAAAGGATCTTTACTTTTATTTGCAAAATTTTCTTTTGTCTCTTTAGTTTTTGGATTAAAACCAAAGAATCTCTCAAATTCAAAGTCCACGTTCATTCCATCTGGTCTTTTCATATTTTCTTTTTTATTTTTACTAAAATCATTATTTGTTTTATTTGTTTTATTTGTTTTTTTAGAATTTGATAATTTATCATCATATTCTTTTCTCTTTTTCTCATCGCTTAAGATTTCATATGCCTGTGCTACTTCTCTAAATATATCACACGCATTTTTATCATTTGGATTACGATCTGGATGATACTTTTTAGCTAGTTTTCTATATGCTTTTTTTATTTCACTTTGAGATGCATTTTTATCAATTTCTAATATCTGATATAAATTTTTCATAACTTTTATCCTTTATCAATATAGATGTCCTAAAAAGGACATCTATATATTTTTTTAGGCTCCGTATCCGCCTTCTATAGTTACTTTATCTAGCTTATCTTTTTTCTGCTTGATAATTAGTTCAAATGTTCCTACACCTTCTGTATCTCCAAAAGATTCTTTATAATCTACTACAAAAGCATTTGGGAAGAATATTTTTCTTACTACTTGATCTGCTGATATTACTTGTACTGTGACTTTTCTATAGCAATCTGCTTTTTCTGCAGATACTAATGACCAAAGTCCCATTTGTCTTGTACTATCAAAAGGATCTCCATCTACTGCTGTTAATATCTTTCCACTAATAACCATTGTAGATCCTACATCTTTTGTACGTGCATTTGAATCTGTAGGTATATCTGTTTTTAATTTTACTGTTTGTACACTTTCCATGCTAAGGTCTATAGTTTCAGCACCTTCAATTTTTACTCTAAAACCCATATTTACACATCCTTTCTGCAATTTTTATATTTTACTATAATTCAAATCCACCTTCTAATTTTACAGCTGGTGTCTTATCTTTCTTTTGTTTCATATGTAAGTAGAATGTTCCTACTCCTTCTTCATCACCATAATCTTCTGTATAATCTACTATAAAAGCATTTGGTAAATCAATTTTTCTCACCACTTGTGATGCTGATATTACATCTACTGTTACTTTTCTGTAGCAATCAGCTTTTTCTCCAGGTACTAATGACCACTGAGCAAGTTTCATTGTGCTATCTGCTTCTTCTCCATCTACTGCTGTTAATATTTTTCCTTTAATTATTAAAGATGTACCAAGATCAGTAGAACGTGCATTTGAATCATTTGGTGTATCTGTTTTAAATTCTACTGTTAATATGTTTTCAAGTCCTAAGTCAATAGTCTCAGGTCCTTCAACTTTAAGTCTGAATCCCATAAAATTTCCTCCTTTTTATTTAATCTATATTTATTAATACTTAAACAGTATCAATATCGTAAGTTAATGTTTCAATTTATTTAGCTGCACTTGTACTTTTTGTAATTGTAACTTCAAGATTTTTAACATTTCCATTGAATACAAGATCTATATAACATAAATTACTCTCATCATCTATTACGTAGTTTAAATCATCTCCGTCTTGAATGATTGAGTTTTCTGATTGCTTAGAATTTATCCATTTACTCTTTTGACTGTTTGGATTGCTACTAAAGAATTTAACAATGTTGTCTTGCTTAAAGTCATTTGTTTGGAATCTTAATATTCTCTCAATATAAGTACTTACAAGAGTTTTATAGATAGAATCAAATCCATCTTCTGTAAGTGCAAGACTTCTAGCTTTATAAACAGTTATTCTCTTTATATCTTTTCCATCTAACTGTGCATTTTCAGATGAAAAAACAAATCCAAAGTTTTTTCTATTTATAGAGTCTTTTATATTATTTGTAAATCCTGATATTTCTTTAGCCATAGTTGTGAGTACCTTTAAGTTGTTCTCACCTGATTCTATATCAAATCTAACCCCTGGATATTCTCTATTAATATTTTTGAAATATTCTTTTAAATATTCTGGGCATTGGTATGAAGCTACTATTCCAGCCGCTATATAAGCAGCATCTACATATACGCCTTCTATCCATAACTTTAATATATCTTCTTTTTCTTGTGATAATTTTACACCTTCATCTGTTTGTAACATCTTACTATCTATTACTAATCCAGATTTGTCTTTAGGAATTATTGTAAAGTTAGGCATACACGGTATAGTAAATTCACTATAATCTTGACGCGTTAACATTTCACATTTTTCCATGTACTTATCAATTCCAGCTGTAGCCATATTATTGAATGTTGTTTCTTCATTAGCTTGGAAATTAAAGAATGTTTGTACCTTATATTTTTTTATTATTTCAAGAAGTGCAGTCAATGACTCTATTGTATTGCCTTCTTTGTTAGCAGATTTTTGATTTCCTTTGAATCTTTGTCTTCTAGTCTTTACTTGTCCTACAGATTCCATTTCTATAGCTGGGACTATACCAAGCCATATTGTATCAGTGAAATCATTTTTAGCATTTACAGTATTTAAATATGTCTCTAATCTAGGTACATTATTGTTTTTTACTGTCATATCTAATTTACTGTTAGTAATAATTAAAGTAGGTTGCATTCCTTTGTTTTTAGTGTCATATTGGTTGAAAAACATTTTTATTCCCAATATTTTTTCTACTAGTGGTTTTGCTGTTTTTACAAAATCATCTTTTGCTTTTTTGTAGAATTCAAGATAAGTATTGTAGTTTTGTACTTCTCTTTCTACATCTATTTCTGATTGTACTGCAGGTAAAGGGCAGAATGTTCTTACTACAAGATCCTTTACATAATCAGATTTACTTTCTGTAATGGCATCATAATCCTCTTCAAATACACCAACAAGGCTGTTATTCCCATCTTCATTCATAACCATTAGTTCTGTAGAGTCACTCTTAGGTGATTCTAATATTTTCAATTCTCCATTATCACCCATAGTTAACATACCAATTTGTATAGCTTCTGCTTCATCACCATCTTGAGTTTTTCCAAATAAAAGTCTTGTCTTAATGTCTTCTATTGCAAGAGGCAACATAGCCATAACATTGTTATAATTTTGACTAGCTTCTTCAAATTTATAGTTAAGTTTGTCTCCAAGTTCAAGTTTTTTTGGATCCTCTTCCTCTAATTCTTCATATTTATTATAAAGATAATGTACTTCTTTTCTTACCTGCTTTATATCTTCAATTATTTTTTTTGGTGATATCATGTCTAGTACTTTTTCAAACTTGAAATCAACATTTTTTATACCTTGACTTCTCTTTGCATCTATAAGTGTAAATAGCATTTTTAAAAAATCATTATCTTGATTAAGCTTAATTTCTGAAATGCATTCGTCCGAAAGATTTTCAGGTTTTTCTAGTGTGTAAACTACATTTTGATTTGCAGCATTATAAAAAGAGTATACGCTTGGAGAAAATTTTTCTAGAAATTCATCAAAATTTTTCACAAGAAGATGTTCGTTAATTTCTTTTATTTTTTCATCACTTAAGCTGTCTACGCCTTTAACATCTCCAACAATCGTAATAAGATCAAGTTTCTCTGGATTAATCTCCTCAAAAAGTATACTTCTATTCGTTTGTCGAATAGTATCCATTTTAAACCTCCTCATGTATTTTTCATACTGTTTTTTCTATATTATTGAATAATAGTTTATCTTTTGGAAATATATCTATTTTTTTTACAATCTTACAGAAACGTTACCACTTAGTTTGTTTTTTTGCAATATATTACATAAAAGTAAGTACATACTACCTATATAACCATATATTTGACTAGAACTATTTTTCTATGAAGTATATGTATTTAGGACTATTACAAATTTATTTAGTAATTCAATTTTTTGGATGATTCATGCCAAATTTACCATATTAATGTAATATCACCTCAATATATAAAAAAGTCATCATTCTAAAGATTTTGATGAATATAATTTTTATTCATTATAAAAAATTTCAATTTATTGAATAAATCAATGCATAAGTAGTTTTCATATAAATAAACCACTTGTTCATTTAATTAAACTCCTATTATATGACAAGTGCGCAATTTGCATTAATCTTATGGATTTTGTATTATTTAAATTAATTAACAGTTTTGAATTTTAAGTAAATTTAACAGGGGGTATATTATATGAAAAAAAAATTAAGTTCTATAGCACTTTCTACAATTATGACCGGTTCACTATTATTAACACCAATGGCTAATGCAGAGGAGTTAAATACTAACAAAATAACAATATCTGAAGACACTCAGATTGTTACTCAACAAGAAGATCAAGATATAAAAATCACAGGAAAAGAAATTGAAAATAAAGAAGTAATTAAAGAAGAACCTAAGGAAGAATCAAAAAAAGAAGTTGAAGAAAAAGTGGACAAGCAAGAAGTAATACAAGAAAAATCAATAGAAAATAAAGAGAAAAATGTTGATGAAAAAATAGAGAAAACCGAAGATAAGGTATTAGATGAAAAATCGAAAAAAATAGATATGAATGTTGAAGAAACTAAAGGTGAAGTGTTAGAAAGTAAGCAAGAAGAAATTGATACTAAAATCCAAGAAAATGTAGAAAAAACAAATATAAATATAGTGAAATTTGATAAAGAAAATGAATTAGGATTTTTAAAAGGAAAACTTTCAATGGAAAAAAGCGCAGATATGAATGGAGTTATAGAGTTTTTTAAAGAAAACAAAGACTTATTCAAGTTAAACAATCCAAAAGAAGAATTAAAAGAAATAACTACCAAGAAAGATGAATTAGGAAATACTCATGTTAAAGTTCAACAAATGTATAAAAATACTCCTTTATTTGGAAAACAATACATAATTCATTTTAATAAAGATGGAGTAATATATGCTGTTAATGGAAAAATAGATAATAAAGTTTACAATAAAATTTCTGATAAAGACTATAAAAAATTAGAAGTTAGAGAAAAAGTTGCTATAGAAGTTGCTAAATCAGAAGTTAATACTGATGCACTTACTAAGGAACCAGATGTTAAAAGCTATTTCTATGAAATGGATGGAAAGTATATACCAGTTTATGAAGTTAGAGTACTTAACTTAGGATCTGAGCCAGGTGATTGGAGCGTTTTCATTAATGCTAACAATGGTGAAATTATAAAGAAATACAATAGAATCCAAACTGCTGATGTTAAAGGAGTAGGAAAAGGAGTATTAAATGACGAAAAAGAACTAAATCTTGAATACAAAAATGGAGCTTATTATATGATAGATAATACTAAAGATGGTGTAAGTATAAAAACTTATACTGCTAAACACGTTCCAGATATTGAAGAGAATGAAGATAATGAAATTAAAATGCAATACTTCTTACCTGGATTGATGATGTACAATGAAAAAAGTGAGTTTTTCGATGAAAAATACAAATCTGCTGTAGATGCTCATAAATATGCAGAACACGTATATGATTATTATCATGAAAAATTTGGCAGAAATAGTATAGATGATAAAGGAATGGATATTATATCATCTGTTCACTATGGAAATAACTACGTAAATGCTTTCTGGTTCTATGATCAAATGACATACGGAGATGGAGATGGATCTACATCATTACCTTTATCAGGAGCATTGGATGTTGTTGGTCATGAAATGACACATGGAGTTACAGAAAATGAAGCTAATCTTGTATATGAAAATCAATCAGGTGCTTTAAATGAATCTTTTTCAGATGTATTTGGTACATTTATAGAATTTGAATATCAACCAGATAAAGCTGATTGGTTATGTGGTGAAGACGTTTGGACACCATATAAAGATGGTGATGCATTAAGAGATATAGCTGATCCAGGAAGCACTAAAGCTTATAGAGCTCAACCAACTCATATGAATGAATATGTAAATACTACTAAAGATTATGGTGGAGTTCATACTAATTCAGGAATACCAAATAAAGCAGCGTACCTTGTTACAAGTGAGTTAGGTGTTCATAAAGCTGAAAAAATATATTATAAGGCTTTAACAAATTATTTAACTTCAACATCTAATTTCCATGATGCAAGACTTGCTTTAATCCAATCAGCAGAAGATTTTTATGGAGAAGATAGTTTTGAATCTAAAGCTGTAGCTGATGCTTTCGATTCTGTAGGAATAAAATAAATACAAAATAAAAACTGTGGATCAATTTCACAGTTTTTATTTTTAAATAATTTATCCCCAATAATTATAATAAGCTTTCCTAAAAGAAAGAGCCTCAGCTATATGACACACCTTTATATCCTCTTCTTCAAGATCAGCTATAGTCCTTGAAGTTTTCAAAAGCTTATGATAACTTCTTGAGCTGAATTTATACTTGGTAAATACAGTCTTTACGAAATCTTTACACTCTTCATCCAAATAACAATACATTTCTATTTTCTTAGTATTTATATCATTATTAGTATATATACCCTCACCCTTGTACCTTTCACTTTGAATTTTCCTAGCCTTTTCAACTCTCTTTTTTACATCACTTGAAGTCTCTTCTTTATGCTTACTTTGAAACTCTTCAAAATTTATAGGATTTACCTCGACAAACAAATCGAATCTATCAAGAAGTGGACCTGATGCTCTATTTAAGTATCTATTAACTTCATTATTAGTACACTTACATTCCCTAGTCTCATCTGAAAAGTATCCACAGTGACAGGGATTCATAGCAGAAATTACTAAAGCATTACAAGGATAGGTTTGATTCATTTTAACCCTAGATATATTAATATATTTATCTTCTATAGGCTGTCTTAAAGTTTCTAAAGTTCTTCTATCAAACTCAAGCATTTCATCTAAAAAAAGTACTCCTCTATGAGAAAGTACAACTTCACCAGGCTTTGCATCTCTTCCCCCTCCTATTAAAGCAGTCTTCGTAGCTGTATGGTGTATTTGTCTAAAAGGTCTCCTGGTTATTATACCTATATCTTCATCTATAAGTCCTGCTGCACTATATATCTTACTAACTTCTATCATCTCTTCTTCTGTCATATCTGGTAATATAGTGTTTATTCTTTTAGCTATCATAGTCTTTCCACTTCCAGGCGGTCCTATCATTAACATGTTATGATTTCCAGCTGCTGCTATTTCCATTGCTCTTTTCACAAAATAATTTCCCTTTATATCAGAAAAATCCAATCTATATTCCTCCTTTTTGATCAGTTTTTCTTTCTTAACATATATATCAATTTTTGTATTACTAGCTAAAAAATCTATAACTTGTCTCAGATTATCTACAGGATATATCTCAACTCCATCTATATAAGATGCTTCCTTTAAATTCTGAGATGGCAAAAACACTCTCTTAATATTGTTAGATTTTGCATTTATTATTATGGGAAGTACCCCTCTTACTTTTTTCAAATTTCCATCAAGAGCTAGTTCTCCTAAAAATAAAGTTTGACTCATATACTCTTCATTTGATTCATATAATCTATTTAACATTCCAACAGCCATAGCAAGATCAAAATAAGGTCCTTCTTTTCTTATATCAGCTGGTGATAGATTTATAACTATCCTAGAATTCAAAAAATCATATCCCGAATTAATTATTGCAGACTTTACCCTCTCTTTAGCTTCTTTTATAGATGTATCAGGAAGACCTATTATATTAAGTACTGGTAGGCCCTTCGTTATATCCACCTCAACATCTACAATAAATCCATCTATTCCTATTAAACAAGCACTCTTTATCTTACAAAACACATAAACACCACCCTTAGTTAACGCAAAACGCATTCTCTATATGATTGATATTGTTATTCCTTAAATACACTTCTATAAATGATATTTTATTACCCTTAAGAGCTATCAAATCTATCTCACCAATTTTTGTTCTATAATTTTTCTCAAGTATATGAAATTTATTTTTTATCAAATAATTGCAGGCGATCTTTTCTCCTAAGATTCCTTTTTCCTTGTTATTCATAATTTCCTCCAAACAACAATACCCATAATCTTTTTATTTAGATTATGGGTATTAAAAGTTAAATTTATACTATTTTATTTTAGAATCTATATCAGATATAAATATCAAAATTTCTGTAGCAACTGGACTAAATCCTATATAAGTAACCTCCCAAAACCATATTGAGGAACTCCAAACAACTTTTGTGATTTATTTTTGTGTCCAATAATATCAAGAAGTGGGCTTGAGGCTCTATTTAAATATCTATTGATTTCACTAGCACTACATTTATACTTTTTATTACTAGAATCTAAAAAGTACCCAAAGTGACACGGATTCATATCAAAAATCACTAAAAAATAACAACTATACGTCTGGTTCATTTTAACTATATATACTTATCATCTATTGGTTTGTCTTAAACTTTCCAAAGTGCTCCTATCAAATTCAAATATAAACGATACAATATAAATGGTTCTTTCCACTGTTAGTTGATTTCGTTTTATAAGTAGGATATAATTTAATAATTATATCCTAAAGAAAAGAGACTATTAAAATGAATGCCTTAATAAAATTATTAGATGAGAAATTAGAATATATTAAACATGAAATAACTGATGATACTATTAAAATTTGGGTAGAATCTAATAAACTTGAAGTAATTTGTACTTATTGTAATACTCCAACTTCAAAAGTTCATTCTAGATATGAGAGAAGTTTTCAAGATTTACCACTACAAGGAAAAAAAGTTGTAATAATTATTAATAACAGAAAAATGTTTTGTAATAATCCAAATTGTAATCATAAAACATTTGCAGAAACCTATGATTTTTTATCTCCTAAAGGCAAAAAATCAAAACGTTTAGAAGATGAAATAATTAATATATCTATAAATGTAAGCTCAATAACAGCATCAAATATATTAAGCAGACATGTTGCAAAAGTAGGTAAAAGTACTATATGCAATCTCTTAAAAAAAAGAAACGAAAATAATAAATAAAAATGCAATAACAAAAGTCTGCATAGATGACTTTGCTTTCAAAAAAAGATATACATATGGAAGTATTATGATAGATATTGATTCACATAGAATTATAGATATGATAAATTCAAGAGAACTAGAAGATGTAAAAGAATGGTTAAATACATATAAAAATTTAAAGGTTATTTCAAGAGATGGTTCATTAGTATATAAAAACGCTACATCTTTAGCGCACCCAAAAGCTATACAAGTAAGTGATAGGTTTCATCTATTAAAAAATTTGACAGAGTATTGTAAAACATATCTAAAAACAAAATTTAATGTAAATGTAACAATTGATGAAATAAAAGAATGCTCTGCTAAAAAAGCTGAAGAAAATCAAACTCAATATTTAACATTAGAAGCCAAATGGAAAGAAGTAAACAAATTAATAGAAAGTGGTATTTATAAGTCATTAGCATGCAAACAATTTAATTTAAATATTAAAACTTACAATAAGTTGATAAAATTAAGTACAGAAGATCTCAATAATTATTTTTTAAATACATTAGAAAAAAGACAACAAATAAAAAGGGAACAAAAAAATCTAATAATTAATAAAGCTAGAGAATTGAATAAAGAAAAATATTCATTAACTAAAATAAGTGAAATCCTGGGTATCGATAGAAGAACGGTTAAAAAATATATCGATCCATTGCATATACCAAAATATACTCGTCAAGGAAGATTAAGTATACTAGATGAATATAAAATAGAAATAAAAGATATGTTAAGCAAGGGAATTAGTATAGCTGCAATATATAGAGTTATATCAGGAAAAGGATATAAAGGATCTAATTCAAATCTAAGACATTATTGTTCCAAGTTAAAAAAGGAGTTTAATAGTAACCCTCAAAATTTTAGAAAAAAAATAATTACAATAAAAAGAAGTATTTTATTAAGAGGTGTATATAAACCTCTAAAAAGTATACATGAATTAGATGAAAAGACAATAAAAATTATAAATAAAAAGTATCCATTTTATATAAAAATTATAGAACTTATCAGTAAGTTTAAGTTATTGCTAAAAGAAAAAAACGTAGAAAATCTTACAAATTGGATTGTAGAAGCAAAATCACTAAATAATTCATACATAAATTCCTTTATAAATGGTATAAAAAGAGACATTGAAGCTGTTAAAAATTCAATTAAATATGAATATAACAATGGATTAGCAGAAGGAAGTATCAATAAATTAAAAGTAATTAAACGCATAATGTATGGTAGAAATAGTTTTGAAATGTTAAAGAACAAGGTTTTATATATTGAGTCAACTCGATCATTCAACTAACAGTGGAAAGAACCATATTAAACTTGACATTTATATTCAAGTATTTCATCTAAAAGAATACTCTCCTATGATAAATTGCCACCTCTCCAAGCTTTGATCTCTTCCCCCTCCGATTAAAACAATCTTTGTTCCTGTTATACAAAAGGATGTGGTACATTTTATTCATATTTTATATTTATTTAAATCTCAATTTTATTTATACACCTTTCAATCATGTTTCTGTATTCATCATCAGTAATAATACCTTCTTTTTTTAAATTTTTCAATACCTCAAATTCCTTCTTAATTTCTTCAACTTCTATTCCTATGTCTAGATTACATTTTCTATTACTTTCTATTATATTTACTGTTTTATCATTAAGAAATTCTCCTTCATACTTTAAATTGCTATTATTATCATATAATTTTCCAAACCCATGATATTCGCCATTCAAAAATTCTCCTTCATACTTTAAATTACCATCATCCCACCATTCTTTTCCATAACCATTGCTAATCCCATTTTTCAAATTTCCTTCATACTTAAGTGCTCCATTTTTATGAAATAGTGCTCCTGTTCCATTCGGATTACCATCCATATATTCACCTTTATAACTTTCTTTACCATAATAATCTCTTGTATAAATACCATTTACTTCCCTTAAAAATCTTCTATATTCACTATCATTCATTCTTTCATTTGATTGATTAATTCTAATATACAAAAGTATTGAACGCAATAATACCCCTAATAAAAAAGAAATTAAATACATAATTTCATCTTCAAATAAAGGTATTTTCAATATTTGTGCTCCTAATACATATATTGTTAACCAAGTCATAATACCATACATCAAATTGGATATTGGACTTATAATCCACGATATTTGTTCAATTAAAGACATCATTTTCCATTCCTTTTGATGACTTAACTTAATATATGACTTACAATTAGGACAAATTGTAACTGGTTCTCCAATTGCTCTATAATCCCTCGTCCAACCTTCTATATTGTAACCACAATTCCCACATTTTCTTTTAACATACGTGCTCATTTTAGCACACCTTCCCTTCTAAGTACCTACAATTATTTGTTTTATATTTATGTCAATAATACTACTCTTATAAATGTCAAGTTTAGAGCGTAAGTTTTCGATCTTATAAGAGTGCAGTTTTTTACTCATTCTCTTGATAAAAATGATCTTTTAATCTATAGGATTTTCCACTAATAGAAATAACAT
>NZ_JBBMMD010000014.1:0-91778 GCF_037844525.1 Tepidibacter sp. Z1-5
ACATTTGGATAAAATATCCATAATTTTAAATTTGAGAGGATGATTTTTTGTTGAAATCAATTTACCATATTAAGTAAATTGATTTCAACTAGCACAATAGATTAATTTATATTTTAGTAAACAAATTAATATGATAAAATTTAAATTATAGAAAATACTATACTTAAACAAGGGGGAACAATTTTGACAGCGATTGAAAAATTAGAAATTTTAAAAAATAATTTAAGCAAATTAAAAAATTTAACCGTAGCTTTTTCAGGAGGAGTTGATAGTACATTTCTTTTAACAGTAGCAAAAGATGTTTTAAATGAAAATGTATTAGCTGTTACAGTTAATGCATTTGTTCATACTAACAAAGAAATTAAAGAATCGATAGAATATGCCAACAAAATAGATGTTAAACATACTGTGTTAAATATAAAAGATATAAATATTCAAGAATTTATAGATAACGTTCCACAAAGATGCTATTTCTGCAAAAAAGAAATATTTACACAAATAATAAAAATATCTAATAAAAATAAAATCATCAATATAGCTGATGGCAGTAATATTGATGATTTAAGCGATTTTAGACCTGGAATGAAAGCTTTAAAAGAACTAGGAATAATGAGTCCTTTGAAAGAAGCTGGTCTTACAAAACAAGAAATTAGAGATTTATCTAAGATGTTGGATATACCAACTTGGAATAAACCATCTTTTGCTTGTCTTGCATCTAGGATTCCTTATAATCATAAAATAACTCAACAAAAACTTCAGATGGTAGAAAAAAGTGAAGAATTTATCTCTCAGTTAGGATTCAAACAGTTTAGAGTTAGACATCATGGAGAAATAGCAAGAATAGAATTACCACAAAGTGATATTTTAAAATTTATAGAATCAGATTCATCTAATAAAGCTTGTAAGTATCTAAAATCTTTAGGATTTAATTATGTAACTATAGATCTTTTAGGGTATAGAACAGGAAGCATGAATGAAGTCTTATAAAATTAAATAGATATTCATATATAGTATATGATACAATTAGTTGGTAATTATATATAATAATATATACAGCAGGAGGAATATAATGAAAGATGTAACTTTGATAGCACCATGCTTTTTTGGAGTTGAAAAAATACTTAAAAGAGAAATTGAAAATTTAGGTTATGAAATACAAAAGGTAGAAGATGGAAGAGTAACTTTTAAAACAGATCATTATGGTATCTGTAAATCAAATTTATGGCTTAGAACGGCAGAAAGAGTATTGTTAAAGGTCGGAGAATTTGAAGCAAGAAGCTTTGAAGAATTATTCCAAAATACTAAAAAATTACCTTGGCATAAATACATAAAAAAAGATGCTGTTTTTCCAGTATCAAAAGCTTCTTCTATAAAATCTAAATTGTATAGTATTCCGGATATACAATCTATAGTGAAAAAAGCTATAGTTGAAAATTTAAAACAAGAATATAAAGTTAACTGGTTCGATGAAAATAGCGATGAAAAGTATCCTATATACGTATTTATACATAAGGATAAAGTTACTATATCTATAGATACATGTGGCCAAGCTCTTCATAAAAGAGGATATAGAGAGAACGCTAGTAAAGCACCTATTAGAGAAACTCTAGCTGCTGCTATTGTTTCGTTAACGCCTTGGAAACAAGATAGAATATTAGTAGATCCATTTTGTGGTTCAGGAACTATCTTAATCGAAGCAGCAATGATGGGACTTAATATGGCTCCAGGACTTAACAGAGAATTTTTATCAGAAAATTGGAGCATATTAGGTAAGAAACTATGGTGGAAAGCTAGGAAAGAAGCCTTTGATATGATGAAAACTGATGTGGATTTTAAAATATATGGATATGATATAGATGATGAGGTCCTTGCAATAGCTAAAGAAAATGCTAAGCTTGCAGATGTAGACAATTATATTGAATTTGAAAAACAAGATGCTAGAGATTTAAAAAGTGATTATGAATATGGATTTGTTATTTCTAACCCTCCATATGGTGAAAGGTTAGAAGATAAAGATAGTGTAAAACAATTATACAAAGAAATATCTCTTCCTTTTAAGAAGTTAGATACTTGGTCATTTTATATAATAACAGCTTATGATGAATTTGAAGATGCATTTGGAAGAAAAGCTGATAGGAAAAGAAAATTATATAATGGTATGCTAAGAAGTGATTTATATCAATACTATGGACCTAAACCTTTAAAAAAATAGACATAAAAAAAGTAGTTATTTAATTAAATAACTACTTTTTTTATGTCTATTTAAGCTGCTTTTGTTGCCTTTTTATCTTTACCAAGCTTATATCCTGATATTTTGTTAACCATAATAGCTATGGCTCCATCACCAGTTACGTTACAAGCTGTTCCGAAACTATCTTGTGCAAGATATAATGCAATCATTAAAGATAATAAAGTTTGATCAA
This sequence comes from Tepidibacter sp. Z1-5, assembly GCF_037844525.1. Taxonomy (NCBI): domain Bacteria; kingdom Bacillati; phylum Bacillota; class Clostridia; order Peptostreptococcales; family Peptostreptococcaceae; genus Tepidibacter; species Tepidibacter sp. Z1-5. Next base: position 2,424 of record NZ_JBBMMD010000014.1, read on the forward strand.
ATCCAAGCATTGTTTCTAATAGTCCAAGTGCAGCCATAACAGCTCCTCCAGGAACTCCAGGTGCTGCAACCATAGTAACACCTAACATTAATATAAATCCAAATATAGAATTAAAAGTAACTGCCATTCCATTTAACATCATAACTGCCATAGCACAACTTACAAGAGTTATTGTACTTCCTGATAAGTGTATAGTAGCACAAAGAGGAACAACGAATTCAGCAACACCGTCATTAACTCCGTTTTTCTTAGTTTGCTCAAGTGTAACAGGTATAGCAGCAGCTGAAGATTGAGTTCCTATAGCTGCAAAGTATGCCGGAATCATATTTTTAATTAAAACTAATGGATTTGCTCCAGCTAATGTACCAGCTATAAAATATTGTATTGCTATAACTAAAAAATGTAAAATTAATATAACAGCAAATACTTTTGCGAATACAGACATTATAGTAGCAACTTGACCTGCATATGTCATGTTAGCGAATATACCCGCTATATGAAAAGGTAATAAAGGAATAATTATATTAGATATTAAGCTTTCAACAATTCCTTGGAATTCCTTCATAAACTTCTTTATAGTATCGCCTTCACTTGCAGCAATACCTAAACCTAAAGTAAATGCAATTAAAAGTGCTGTCATAACGCCCATAATAGGTGGCATATCTACTTTAAAAAATCCTTCTAATAAAGAATGTTCTGGATTTTGAGCATCAATTAAATTCATGCTACCAGGAGTTAGTATGTATTTAAAAACAACACTGTTAGTAAAAAATGCTAAAGAACCAGCTGCTACTGTTGATAAATAAGCAATTCCTGCTGTAATACCAAGTATTTTTCCTGCTCCTTTACCTAAATCACCAATACCTGGAGCTACGAAACCTATTATTATAAGTGGAATCGCAAATCCTAAAAAATTACCAAAAATACCATTAAATGTAGCTAAGAGTTTAACTAAAAGCTCATTATGGATAGATCCTACACCGATACCTAATATGATAGCGATAATAAGTTTAGGTAATAAACCTAATTTTTTCATAAAAATTTCCTCCTCTTTTTTAAAATAAAGTTTATAAATAGAATCATTCCTATTTCGACACAATTATAACATGAAAACACTTTCCTATACAACAAAAAAATAAAATTATGATTTTTTTTTAAAAAAAATAAACAAAAACAATATAACTATGTTGAATTTTCAGAGTTTACAGAAAATGATCAGAAGTTAAAATTTCATTATTGTGATATTTTTTTGAAAACATTTAATTTTCTATATTCTTGAATGTAAAACATTTAATTACTATTTATAATTAAGAAGTCAACTGTAATCATACATATATGTATAATATTTAAAAAGTATTGCTAATTTAGGTTGACAAAACTTAACAAAAGTTTTAAAATTATAACTTGAGTTTAGTTTTAGGAAACAAAAAGTTTACTATAAATAAATATAAAACTGTATATAAATCAAATTATATTTACTTTAAAAGCAAGGAGGGGTTTATAGTTGAAAGAAAATATAGTAGAACTTAAAAATATAAATAAAAGATATGAAGATAAAGAGGTTCTTCATGATATAAATTTAAGCATAAAACCTAAAGAATTTGTAACTTTATTAGGACCTAGCGGTTGCGGTAAAACGACAACATTGAGAATAATAGGAGGTTTTGAAAGCGAAACCCGTGGAGAAGTTTATTTTGAAGGAGAAAAAATAAACAATATTCCTCCTTACAAAAGACAAATAAATACAGTTTTTCAAAAATATGCTTTATTTCCACATATGAATATTTATGAGAATATAGCTTTTGGATTGAAAATAAAAAAAATGAGTAAAGACGAAATTGATAAAAAAGTGAAACGTATGCTCAAGCTTGTAAATTTAGAGGGATTTCAAAATAGAAGTATTGATTCACTAAGCGGAGGTCAACAACAAAGAATAGCAATAGCTAGAGCTTTAGTATGTGAACCGAAAGTACTTCTTTTAGATGAACCTCTTGGGGCATTGGATTTAAAACTAAGAAAAGAAATGCAATTAGAACTTAAAAATATGCAAAAACAATTAGGAATAACTTTTATATATGTAACACATGATCAAGAAGAGGCTCTTACTATGTCTGATAGAATTGTTGTAATGAGTGAGGGTGAAATTCAACAAATAGGATTACCTGAAGATATATACAATGAACCTAAAAATAGATTTGTAGCAGATTTTATTGGAGAAAGTAATATTATAGAAGCTATTATGATTGACGATTATAAGGTTCGAATAGAGGATAATGTATTTAAATGTTTAGATAAAGGTTTTGATAAAAACGAAGAGGTAGATGTAGTAGTAAGGCCGGAAGATATACAAATAACAAATATAGATAGTGGAATGATCAAAGGAAAAGTAAAAACTGTTGTATTTAAAGGTGTACATTATGAGATAATAGTAGAAGATGAAAAAAATATAGATTGGATGGTTCACACTATACATATGTCAAAACTTGGAGATGATGTGGGACTTGTTATAGCACCAGATTCTATCCATGTAATGAAAAGGAGAGGGGAGATATGAAAAAAAAATGGCTTTCTATCCCTTATGGAATTTGGGCAATAATATTTACAATTGTTCCATTATTGTTAATTGCAGTATATAGTTTTTGTTCAAGATCTGGTTATGGTCAAATAGTTTATACATTTACATTAGCAAACTATATAAAATTTTTGGAACCTATATATATAAATGTACTTATAAACTCTTTAATACTTGCACTAAAAAGTACTTTTATATGCTTTATATTAGGATATCCTATGGCTTATATATTATCTAGGTCAGATATAAAAAAAAGAAACTTTATGATGTTATTATTTGTATTACCACTTTGGACAAATACTTTATTGAGGACTTATGCTTGGATGGGAATATTAAGAGAACAAGGTATTATAAATCAAGTTTTAATATTTCTAAAAATAATAGATACGCCTTTAAAATTACTTTATACTGATAAAGCGGTTTTATTAGGTATGGTATATAATTTTTTACCATTTATGGTGCTTCCTATATATTCAGTTTTGTCTAAAATAGACTATAGTCTTATAGAAGCATCCTCGGATTTAGGTGCAACATCTTTTTATACATTTAGAAAAGTAATTTTCCCACTTAGCTTACCTGGTGTTGTATCAGGAATAACTATGGTGTTTATGCCTTGTGTGAGTACCTTTGTAATATCGGACTTATTAGGAGGCGGGCAATCTATACTTCTTGGAAACCTTATTCAAAACCAATTTTTAGTAGCAAGAAATTGGCAATTTGGTTCTGCTATTTCTATGATTATGATGTTTATAATAATTATAAGCATGAAACTTTTAGGAAATAAAGATAGGGAAGAAGGAGGTAAATTATGGTAAAGAATATTATGAAAAAGTCTTATTCATTTTTGATATACTTATTTTTGTACCTACCTATATTACTTCTTATTCTGTATTCATTTAATGATTCAAAATATAGAGGAAATTGGAATGGTTTTACTTTAAGATGGTATAAAGAGTTGTTTAATGACACATCGATAATGACATCTCTATACTATACATTTATAATTGCTGCAGTAGCTTCTATTATAGCTACTATAATAGGAACGATTACTGCGCTTGCAATAAATAAAATGAAACCTAAGTCAAAAAGTGCTTTTTTAAATATAACTTATATACCTGTTGTTAATCCTGATATAGTTATAGGAGTTTCTTTACTTGCTTTATTTACATGGTTAAAAATGACTTTAGGATTAACTACTATTTTAATAGCTCATATAACATTTACAATACCTTATGTAGTTTTATCTGTATTACCTAAGTTAAAACAATTAAATCCTCATCTTGAGGAAGCGGCTCTTGATTTGGGAGCTTCGCCATTATATGCTTTTTTTAAAGTTGTACTTCCTGAAATAATGCCTGGAATTGTAACTGGTGCTTTATTTGCATTTACATTATCACTAGATGATTTTATAGTCAGCTTTTTTACAACAGGTTCAGGAATCAGTACATTGTCTATAAAAATATATTCTATGACCAAAAGAGGTGTTAGCCCAAAAATTAATGCATTATTTACATTGATGTTTTTAGGTGTATTAATATTATTATTAATAATAGAAAAAAGAACAAAAAAATCTAAATAAAAAGGAGTGGTTTTATTGAAAAAAATATTTAGCTTTTTGCTATGCCTTACTTTCATTTTTTCGCTTGCTGGATGTTCAGAAAAAAATGAATTAACAAAAGATGGCTATTACAAAAAATTAAATGTATACAACTGGGGAGACTATATAGATCCTCAAGTATTAAAAGATTTTGAAAAAGAATATGGAATCAAAGTCAATTATGAAGAATATGGAAATAACGAAGAGATGCTTGCTAAAATACAAGCAGGTGGTACAGGATATGATGTTATATTTCCATCTGAATATATGATAGAAGCTATGATAAATCAAAACCTATTACAAGAATTAGATATGAACAACTTAAATAACTTCAAAAATATAGGTGAAGAATTCAAAAATTTAGAATATGATAAAGAAAATAAATATTCTGTTCCGTATTTTTGGGGAACTATGGGTGTAGTTTATAATACTAAAAAAGTTGATACTAAAATAGATAGCTGGAATGCATTATGGGATCCTAAATATAAAGGAGATATATTAATGCTCAACAGTTCAAGAGATACTATCGGTATTACTCTTAAAAAATTAGGATATTCATTGAACACTAGAAACTTAGACGAACTAGAAGATGCTAAAAAAGCTTTAATAGATCAAAAGAGTTTAGTCAAAGCCTATGAAGTTGATACATATAAAGATATGATGATTGCAGGAGAAGGTGCTATGGCTCTTACTTGGTCTGGAGATGCAATGATGTTAATAGAAGAAAATCCAGACTTAGCATACGCTATTCCAAAAGAAGGAACTAATCTATGGTTTGATGGTATGGCTATACCAGTTACTAGTAAACATAAAAAAGAAGCTGAGTTATTTATAAATTATATGATGAGACCAGATGTTTCTGCTAAGTGTGCAGAATATATTGGATATTCAACACCTAATAAAGAAGCTATAAAGCTTTTGCCTGAAGAAGTTAGAGAAAATGAATTAGCATATCCTAAAGGTGACATACTTAAAAATGGAGAAGTATTTACTGATTTAGGAGAATTTACAACAGAATACGATAGAGTTTGGACAGAAATAAAATCTTATTAAAAAAGAAGAGCATATGCTCTTCTTTTTTAATAAGATTTTATTTCTTTTGAAATTTATAACACTATGTTTACGTTCATAATTAGATGATAACTATATAAAATATAGGAGGTTTTATTATATATTATACTATTTTAGTAGTCCAATCTTCACAATTCCATACATCAGTTACAACATCTTTATAAAAATCAGGTTCGTGACATATAAGAAGAATACTTCCTTTATATTCTTTTAAAGCTCTCTTAAGTTCTTCTTTAGCTTCAACATCAAGATGGTTTGTAGGCTCATCTAATAATAATATATTAGTATTATTATTTATAAGTTTACAAAGTCTTACTTTCGCTTGTTCTCCACCACTTAAAACTTTAACTTTACTTTCTATATGTTTTGTAGTAAGTCCGCATTTGGCAAGTGCTGCACGAACTTCATATTGAGTAAATGCAGGAAACTCTTGCCAAACCTCTTCTATACAGGTATTGTTATTACCATCCTTAATTTCTTGTTCAAAATAACCTATGATTTGCTCATATCCAAGTTCTACTTTACCAGATAGAGGTTTTATAAGTCCTAATATGCTTTTTAATAAAGTTGTTTTACCTATTCCATTAGCACCTACCAAAGCTATTTTTTCGCCTCTCTCCATTTTTATATTTAGAGGTCTTGTCAATGGCTCATCATAACCTATTACCAAATCTGTAGTCTCAAATATCAATCTGCCAGAGGTTTTGGCTTGTTTAAAATTAAATTCTGGTTTTACACGTTCTTGTGGTAATTCAATTCTATCCATTTTATCTAATTTCTTTTGTCTAGACATAGCCATATTTCTCGTTGAAATTCTAGCTTTATTTCTAGCTACAAAATCTTCAAGTTCAGCTATTTCTTGTTGTTGTCTTTTATATTCGGCTTCAAGCTGACGTTTTTTAACTTCATATATTTGCATAAAGTTATCGTAATCTCCTACATAACGATTGAGTTCTTGATTTTCCATATGATATATAAGATTTATAACACTATTTAAGAAAGGTATATCATGAGATATAAGTATGAAAGCATTTTCATAGTTTTGTAAATATCTTTTCAACCATTCTATATGTTGTTCATCTAGATGATTAGTAGGCTCATCTAATAATAAAATATCTGGTTTTTCTAATAATAGCTTTGCAAGTAATATTTTTGCTCTTTGACCTCCGCTTAAATCATTTACGTCTTTATCAAGTCCTATTTCTGTAAGTCCTAAACCTTTTGCAACTTCTTCGATTTTTGCATCTATAACATAAAAATCGTTATTAGTTAATATATCTTGAATAGTACCTACGTTTTCAAGCATATATTCTAGTTCTTCTGGTGTTGCCTCAGCCATTTTTTCATATGTTGCATTAATTTCTGATTCTAGGTCAAAAAGATACTTAAACGCATCCTTTAAAATCTCTCTTATAGTTCTTCCTTTTTCTAGATAAGTATGTTGATCTAAGTAACCAACTCTTACGCGTTTTGCCCATTCTATTTTTCCTTCATCTGGCTCTATTTTGCTTGTTATTATATTCATGAAACTAGATTTTCCTTCTCCATTTGCACCTATAAGTGCTATATGTTCTCCGGGTAAAAGTCTAAATGATACATTGTTGAATATAGCTCTATCTCCAAAACCATGGCTTAAATTTCTTACTGTTAATATACTCATTATAAAATCTCCTTTAGTAAAGTTTTAAAAATAACATAATTAAAATTATATAATAGAGTTTGTTTTTTGGGAATACAAAATTCATATATTTATAAATTTTGCAGGGGAGTATAAATTACATGTTTAAGAAGAAAAAACAAAACTGAATATTTTGAAAAAACAGTTTTAAAGATTTGTTATAGATTTTATTTTAATTTCATGTTATTATTACTTCTTGTGACAAAAAAATAGAAGGAAGGTGTGAAATGGAAAATAATAAAACAATCAATGTAAAAGACGAAGTACTATCAGGACTTACAGTGGCATTAGCACTTGTACCAGAAGCGGTAGCATTTGCATTTGTTGCTGGAGTCCAGCCATTAACTGGATTATACGCAGCATTTATAGTAGGTTTTATAACTTCTATTTTTGGAGGAAGACCAGGAATGATTTCGGGAGCTACAGGTGCATTAGCTGTAGTTATGGTTGATCTAGTTAGTGAGCATGGAGTAGAATATTTATTTATAACAGTAGTTTTAATGGGAATAATACAAATACTAGTAGGATTATTTAAATTGGGTAAATTCGTGAGATTTATACCTTACACAGTAATGATAGGTTTTGTAAACGGATTAGCTATGGTTATAGGTATAGCTCAGTTTAATCAATTTAAATTTATCGATGAAAGTGGAAATATGCATTGGATGCAAGGCAAAGAATTGTTATTGATGATAGGATTAGTTATTTTAACTATGGCAATAATCTATATTATTCCTAAAATTACAAAAACAATCCCAGCTCCATTGGCCGGAATAGGATTAATTTCATTAATAGTAAATATATTTGAAATAAATGTTAAAACAGTTGGAGACATAGCTCATGTAGGCGGAAGTTTACCTCAGTTCCATATTCCTAATGTACCTTTTAATATGAACACTATACAAATAATATTGCCATATGCACTCATACTAGCATCTGTAGGACTAATAGAGTCACTTATGACATTAACTCTTATTGATGAAATTACTCAAACCAGAGGTAGAGGTAATAAAGAATGCATCGGACAAGGTATAGCAAACATAGTAACTGGATTTTTTGGAGGAATGGGTGGCTGTGCCATGATTGGACAAAGTATGATAAATATAAAGTCAGGTGGTAGAAATAGATTATCTGGAATATCAGCGTCTTTATTCTTATTAGGATTTATACTATTTGGATCTAGTCTAATTGAAAGGATTCCAATGGCTGCATTAACAGGAGTAATGTTTATGGTGGTTATAGCTACATTTGAATGGTCTAGCTTTGAAATAATGAGAAATATTCCAAAATCAGATGCTTTTGTTATAGCACTAGTATCTGTAGTGACTGTATTTACAGACTTAGCTATTGCTGTTGCAATAGGAGTCATAGTATCATCTCTTGTTTTTGCATGGGAAAAAGGAAAAAGAATAGATGTAGATTCATATGTAGATACATGTGGATCTAAAATATATAAAATAAGAGGAGCTGTATTTTTTGCTTCAGCTAGAAATTTTTCAGATTCATTTGATATAAAAAATGATCCAGAAGATGTTATTATAGATTTTGCAAATGCAAGAGTATTCGATCACTCGGGAATAGAGAGTATTAATTCATTGACAGAAAAATACAAATCAGAAGGAAAAACACTACATTTGAAACATTTAAGTGTAGAATGTTATCAATTTATTAAAGATGCAGAAAAAATACTAGAGGTTAATATAATAGAAGATCCCAAGTATCATATTGCTATAGATAACTTAGCGTAAAGTTATAATATATATTATTATTGATAAATAATGTATTATTATATATTGAGAATTAATTATTTATATGAGATACTTAACATATATTATTAATTCAAAGGAGTTAAATCATGGAAAAATATACATTTGTATTTGATGAAAATTCATACAATATAGATATAGGTAATTGTATGAATGATGAAAACAATAAAATTAATTTACTAGATGGATTCAAACATGAAGAAATAATCAGTTTATTGAAACAGCAAAAGAATATAGATTTTGATTTAAGCTATTACGATCAAGCTTGCCAAAATTGTTTAAATGGAGTAGAAGAAAAAGCTAAATACTTCAAATTTCTTGAATATTATTTTTATGCATTTACTAAAAATGGTAAATATGTAATGAGTAATATATCTGAAGAATATAACAATACATCATTTAAAAAGATGTTAAAAAAAGGTATTGTAGATAGTAGTTATATAATTAGCATTATAGTATGTATTAAATGCGGGAAATATAGTATTGAAGTAGAAGAATGCGAATCGTAGTAATAAAAAAATCTAATCAAGATTAATAATTTAAAATTATTAATCTAAGATTAGATTTTTTTTAATAAATTTTTTTGAAATTCATATACATATGTTGATATATAGTTTTGAATACTATATTATATAAGAGAGGTGATTGTAATGATAGATGAAAATGAATTAATTAAACTTATAAAAGAATTGTGCTTGAGTGATAAGGTTGAACTACAAGATATACCAGACTTGAATTTATATATGGATCAAGTAACAAATTTTATAGATGAAAGACTTTCTAATTTAAAAAGAAATGGTAATGATAAGATATTAACTAAAACAATGATTAATAATTACACAAAACAAGGATTATTAATGCCATCTAATAATAAAAAATATAGTCAACAACATATAATATTAATGATTTTAGTATATTATTTAAAACAAATATTGTCTCTAGATGATATTAAACTATTGTTTGAACCTATACTTAAAGATATGTCAAATATAGAAGATGATGTACTGTCTTTAGATGATATATATTCGATTTTCTTAGAATTAAAAGATAATGAAACCGAAGATTTCGAGAATTTTATATCTTCAAATATAAGATCTATTAAAGAAAAAACTAATGAAATAGAAAAAGAAAATCAAGATTTAGCCCAGTTGTTTTTAATTGTAATAATGTTAATTGCTCAAGCGAATGCTCAAAAAAGACTTGCTGAAAAAATAATAGATGTTTATTTTAAAAACAAGGATATATAAAATAAAGTGTGTATACTTGCAAAAACAGTAAGGATACAAGAGATAAAATTATTACTCAAAAAGAAGATGCACACTTTTTATATTGAATAAAAATTAGATACTTAATAAAAATGTTAACAGTAGTATTTGATATTGATAAATAAAATTTTATTTTGTATGTTTTAAATTTCCTTTTTTAGCAAACACTCTAAATATATATTTCAACGAATTTATTTAAGGAGTGTATATGTATAATGAAAAATAAGTATATAAAAAAAGATTTTTGTTGTTCAATAATATATCGAGTAAATTGGATTATATACATTTTTATGATGAAGAGAAATTTAATCAAATAAAAATTTTATTAGATTCATATATACAGGAATATGAAGAACTTGATTGTTGTTTAATAAAAAAATTTGATTTAATTAAAAATGAAATTAAAGAATCGATGCAAAAACATAGATAAATAATTATTGGTATATACGTAAAAAAGACTTAAAATCTAAAAAGATTTTAAGTCTTTTTAATTTTATTAATTATAGTTTATAATGTATATTAGAGGTGATTAAAATAAGAAAAAGAATAGATTTAATGACATTGATAGTATTTATTTTTTTAATAAGGCCTGTATTTTCACAAGAAGATTATTCTATTGAAAATTTTAAAATGTACATAAATATAGATGATAAAGGCGATGCTCATATCATAGAAAATATAACATACAAATTTTATTCTCAATCTTATGGAATAACAAAAAGTTTATATCTAGATAATAATTCTAAATTAGATAATTTGAAAGCATATGAAATATATCCTAATAAAAAACAACTAGAATTAGATTTATTTGATTATGATTCTAATTTAGATTTTAGAATTTATGATAAATCAAACATCGAAACTAAAATATATAAAATAGAATATGATTTAGAAGATTGTATAATCAAGCATAATGGTGTTGATGAGTTTAAATTTAAAATTTTTGATCTTGATAATAGTAAATCTATAAAAAAATTAAATATATCTATATATTTTTCAAAAAACAAAATATATGAAAAAATTAAAGCTTTCCAACATGGATATTTATATAAAAATATAAAAGTAGAAAAAAATAAAATAAGTTATAATATAGAAAATTTTCCACAAGATGTAGAATTAGAATTAGAATTACTATTATCACAGAATATAGCTAAATATGACAGTAATACTAATAACAACTATTCAATCTATGAAAAATTAGTAAATAAAGAAATTGATATTGAAAAAAAGTATAAAAATAAAATAAATAAAATAAAAAAAATTAATATGATATCTATATCTTTATTGATTTTAGAATGTTTTTATCTAATAATCTCCTTTTTAAATANTTAGAATGTTTTTATCTAATAATCTCCTTTTTAAATAAATTGATTTTTCAAAAAGGAAATTTACCTAGAAACTATAATTCAAAATTACCAAATGATTATACTCCTGCAATTATGATTACTATATTGAAATATAAAAAAATTACAATTAGAGATTTTTTTATTACTATATTAGATCTAATTAAAAAAGGATACATTTCAGAAATAAATGATAATTATAGTTATAAATGGAAATTAGTATCAACAAATAAAGAACTCGAAAATTTAAAAGAACACGAAAAATATTTATTAAATTGGCTTTTTTCTTTTATTGGAAATAATACAGTCATTTGTTTAGAAGACATAAAAAAATATAATCAAGATGAAAAAAAGTTTTTAGAATTTAAAAGGTTTTATAATACTTGGAAAAGAAAAGTATATAAAGAGTGTGAAAAATATGGATATTTAAAAACAAATAAAAAGATGAAATTTTTATTATATTTATATTCATACTTAAAAATTTCATTAGGTATTTTATTAATATATAAATATTTATCATATTTATATATGGTATCTATAGCCCTTATTATATCTGGTTTTATAAATAATATATATCTTATTAGATCCAAATTAACAAGATTAGGATATAAGGAGCGCAAAAAATGGATTAATTTCAAAAAATTCATAATTAATTTCAAAAACCCAAAAGTCTTAAATTCAGATAACATTAAAGTTTGGGAAACATATATAATTTATAGTATATCGATGGGTATACAAAAAGAGATATTATACAAACTCAGAAATAATAAAGACATAAAAAATAATGTATGTTTTAATAAGTATATGGATAAAAAATTTATACAGTCAATAAATACAGTGTTTAGAGCTAATGAATTAGACTCATTTTTTATATTTAAAAAAAATAAAAGTAATAGATAACATATCTTAATCTAAGAATATTATATCATTTAATTATTACTAGAAAATTAATAATTAAATGATATAATAATATTAAAAGAAAAGGGGGATACAATTGAAAATATATTCAAAGAATATTCATTCTAATTTAGATTCTCTTAGAATAAAAGACAGTGAGATGCATTTTTATGAAAATTGTATAGACTCTTTAACTGGTATAGGAATAACAAAAGTAGTTCCTGTAAACGGCATTAATATCGATTTTATGTATATTAAAAATAATAATATTCTATTTATTAAGTTCATGGATACTACTGAAGAAATATATTCTATACTAGAAGATGAGTTGTTAGAAGTAATGGAAGAGGAATACAGTGCATTGAGAAAAGACCTAAAACGTTATAATTTAGATATTACATATAATTTAATATATATTATGCCTTATATTGAAATAGATAATAAAGAAAATAATTTTATAAACAACCATATCATTGACAATAGTAAATATAATGAATTAATTAATGATACAAGCCTATTAGATAAATATTTAATGGGTGAAAACGATGATGTTATTTTAAACTTATTTAGATTCTATATATCACCTGAATACCATGTCATAAAGAAATATGATAGAGAAAATTCAAAAAATGATTTTTTCAAAAAAATATCATTTTCTAAAGACGAATATAAATACAGTTCATTATTTTTAAGTCCTTCTCAAATCGAAAAAATTAATTCTATAAAATACGGCAATACTTTATTTATAGGCCCTAACGGAAGTTCTAAAACAACTATATTAATATCTAGAGCTATAAAACTTGCTAAATTATACCCAAAAGAAAGATTTTTATTTATAACATATAATAAACAATTGATGAATGACATTAAAAATCAAATTAATTTACTATATAAATCACCTGAGAACTTAGATATATATAATTATCATGGATTTATATTTAAACTTGCTAAAGATTTAAATTTAGTAATAGATTATAATAAACTCAAACTAGATTTTACTAAATATTTCAGAAATGTGTTTTTGCAAGTTCAAAATACATTAAAAGAAAAGAAAATATACAAAGGAATTTTCATAGATGGTTCTGAAAATTTCAATGAGGAAGAAATAAAATTTATTCAAGGTATATTATTTAAGTCTAAAAATATTTTCAATATATCAGTTGATAAATCTGGAGATATACAAAATAATATTAAATCATTTAAAGGCTTTTGGGAGAATATCACTTTCGATGATGTTATAACTTTTAAATATAATTATAAACAAACACAAAAAATATCTTCATTTGTAAATAATTTTAGAAATAATATAAATAAATATATAAAAAATTTCGACAATAGTCTGCCTAATGATTATTATTTAAATACAAAATCTTTAAGATACGAAGGAGAAGATGTAGAAATTATATTTGTTGAAGATATAGAAGAAAAAATCAAATCTATAATATGGGAAATAGAATACTTAATAAAACAAAAAGGATTTGATTATTCAGATATAGTGATTGTATATCCGTACAATAAAAGAAAATTAAAAAATGGAAATATGATATATTTTCAATATATTTTAAGAAAAGCTTTGGAAGAAAGTAATATACCTTATGTATATTCAAATGATGAATTAACAAATTTAAGCAACAAAAATGGAGTAACAATATCTAATATATATTCTATAAACAACCTAGAATATAAATCACTTATATTATGTCAAATCGAAATGTTATATGGTCATTATTTGAATGATTCTAGTTCGAATAATGAAATTAACAATTTTATAAAAAACTTAAATATGATATGTACTGCATTAACATGTGCTCTAAATAAGGTTATAATAGTGACAACATTTAAAAAAGAGAATAGTGATATAATAAAAATGATTGCAGATTCTTTATAATTAATAGACTAAAAGTATCAAAATAGTATATAATACCTATATATAGGACAAACTACCTATTTTGAAAGGGGATATATTATGAAAATTTATATGCAATCATATAAAGAAAAATTAGATTTTATTGAAAAATCTATATCTTCAACTGAAAATGAAATGCAAAAAAAAATATTAGAAAAGCTTTTAATTGGATATCAATCTACTTATAAATATATGTTAAATAAAATAAGAATGTAGGAATTCCTACATTCTTATTTTATTTAACATAGTAATAAAAAAATATTAGTATAGCAAGAACCATTCTATAGTATCCAAATATTTTAAAATCCTTTCTTTTTATATAATTCATAAGAAAAGATATAACACATGTAGCTACTATAAATGATCCTATAACACCTACTAATAATATCACCCACTGTTGAGATGTTATGGTAACGCCACCTTTAATCATCTTAAGTACAGAATAAGCTGTTGCACCTGCCATTGTAGGTATTGCTAAGAAAAAAGAAAATTCTGCAGCAATTTGTCTTGAAGTTCCTAAAATCATAGCTCCTATAATTGTAGCAGCTGATCTTGAAGTTCCCGGAATCATTGCCAAGCATTGAATCATTCCTATTGAAAAAGCCGTTTTATAAGTTAGTTTATCAAAATTATTTATTTTAACTTTTTTAGGGTTCTTTTCTAAAACTAGTATTAAAATACCTCCAATAAAAAGCATTATAGCCACTACTATAGAATTATTTAAATAATTTTCTATTATATCTGCAAATAAAAATCCTAATATAGCAGCCGGAATAAATCCAACTATTACTTTTGACCATAAATTAATAGTTTGTTGTTTTTGTATTTGTGTTTTGGATTTATCAAAAGGGTTGAGTTTTTTAAAATACAAGATTACAACAGATAAAATAGCACCAAACTGAATAATAACATTAAAGTAAAACCCAAAATTCCCTTCGAAATTTATCCATTGATTAACAAGAATTAAATGACCTGTGCTGCTAATAGGCAAGAATTCTGTAATTCCTTCGACAATTGAAAGAATTATAGATTTTAAAATATCACTCATAATAAAACCTCCTTCAAATTATGTAATTTAATACATTCTATAAAATTAACATATAAAGTATATCAGTAAAATTGGATTTTTTCAAAGCATTTTAAATATTAAATTAGAATTATTCTAATTTAATATTTTCTATATTTGAATATTTGAAGTATAATTAATATATTCTAATATAATTTTAAAGGGAGGTAGTATTTATGGAGGGTTTATCAGAATACGAGTATACACTATTCAAGGAATTTTCTAGAAAACTTAAACCTCTAAGTAGATCTGATTATTTAAATAAGTTAATTCTATTTAAATCAACTTTAAATGATAAGGATTTATTAAATATAAACATTAATGAGAGTAAGCAATTCATAGAATATGTAAATAAAATATATGCTAAATCAACTTGCGAAAAAATATATAGTTATTTACATAGTTTCTATAATTTTTTAGTAAAAGAAAATTATATACAAAATAATCCTTTTGCTAATATAAATAAACCTTATGTATCTAGAATTAAAAATAAAAACGATGTATTAAGTCTCGATGAATTAAATAAATTAATATCTATATTTCCTAATTTAAATAAAAGAGATAGAGCTATAATTTCTTTTTTAATTAGCACAGGGTGTTTATTAAATGAGTTAATAAGTTTAAAATGGAAAGACTTAATAATTGACAATAAAAATAATTATTCATGTAAAATAGGATCTCAAAAAAAAGAACGTATAGTAGAACTGCCTTCATATTCATGGGATTTGATTATGGCCTATAAAGAATCTAAACACATTAATAATATTGATGATTTAGTTTTTACAAGTAGAAATAGTAATACTATTACTGATAGAAATATAAGACTTATAGTCAAAAATGCTTTATCACTGGCTGACCTTAATAATTATTCAGCAAAAGATTTTAGACACTCTTTTGCCACGTTTTCTCTGAAATCTGGAATAAAAGATGAAACTTTAAAACAAAAACTAGGATGGAGTGATAAAAACTATGCGACGAGATATAAATATGTGATTAATTTTGTAGATAGTGATGATATTGATTATATTATAGATGATGATCAATCAAATATCTATAAGTCAAACAAATGATAAACCTTATAGTTTTTAATAATTGATAGAAAGAGGTGAACTAAATGAAATATAAAATAATAGATAGTCATTGTGACAGTATAACAAGAATAGAAGACAATAACTTATCTTTTCATGATAATAATATTACTCATATAAATTTGAGTAAATTGTTAAAATCTAATGTTAAAATTCAATTTATGGCTGTATATATAGATTATACTATTCCTTTTCCTAAATGTTATTTCAAAGCTTTAAAATATATAAATAAATTACATGAATATGAAAAAAGTAGTAATTATATAAGAATAATAAAAAGCAAAAACGATTTAGATTATGTTATGAATAATGACAATATAGTAGGAATTATCATTTCAATAGAAGGAGCTCATATAATAGACGACAATATAGAAATAATTAAATCATTAAACATCCTAGGAATAAAATCACTAACATTAACATGGAATTATAAAAATAAAGTGGCTTGTGGTGCTATGGAAAACATAGATTCCGGATTAACTAATTTCGGTAAAAATGTTATAACTAATATGAATAAACTGAATATGATAATAGATGTTTCTCACTCTTCTTACAAAACATTCTATGACGTTATACAATTAACTAATCAACCTATAATAGCTTCTCATTCTTTAAGTAATTATATAAATAAACATAAAAGAAATTTAACAGATGCACAAATAAAAGAGATTTCTAAGCTTAAGGGAATAATAGGCATTAATTTTTATGAAGAATTTGTTGGAAAAGATAAAGATATAAACTCATTAGTAGATCATATAGATAGAATCGTAGATATAGGTGGAAGTGAATGTATAGGATTTGGATCAGATTTTGATGGATGCAAAGTGATAAATTCTTTGAATGATTGTACATCTTTATACTTGATAATAGATGAACTATTAAAAAGGAATTATAATAATTATTTCATAGAAAAAATATGTTATAAGAATTATTTAAATTTATTATCTAAATTTTACTAACTTTTGATATAATAAAACTAAATTTAAATACAGTTATATATTAGATAGGAGAGATATGTATGGAACTTTCAATTAAACATAGTAATATTTCATCATCATTAACTTTGGCTATAAGTGCTAAAGCTAAAAAAATGCAAGAAGATGGTATTAAGGTGATAAGTTTTAGTGTAGGAGAACCTGACTTTAACACTCCTGAAAACATAAGAAATAAAGCTATTGATGTAATTAAAAATAATAATATAGGATACACAGCAGCTTCTGGTATGCCAACTCTTAAAGATGCTATATGCAAGAAGTTAAAAGTAGATAATGAACTTAGCTACAATCCTAAAGAGATAATTGTATCTAATGGTGCAAAACATTCTTTATATAATATATTCCAAGCTATTTGTAATCCTGAAGATGAGGTTATTATATCTAGTCCGTACTGGGTAAGTTATCCTGAATTAGTTAAAATGGCGGGAGCAAAACCTATATTAATTGAATGTGAAGAAGACAACGATTTTAAATACAATATTAATGATTTAAAGAAAAATATAACTAATAAAACTAAAGCTATAATATTAAATAGTCCATCTAACCCTACAGGATCTGTATATACACTAGATGAATTAAAAGAAATCGCAAAGTTGGCTGTAGAAAATAATATAATAGTAATTTCTGATGAAATTTATGAAAAACTTATATATGATAATCAAAAACATATAAGTATAGCTTCCTTAAATGAAAATATAAAAGAATTAACTATAGTTGTAAATGGATTATCAAAATGTTGTGCTATGACAGGATGGAGAATAGGGTATACAGCTTCTAATGAAAAAATAGCTACTATAATGTCTAATATTCAAAGTCATGCTACATCAAACCCTAATACTATAGCTCAATATGCTGCAATTGAAGCTTTAGAAGGAGATCAATCTACAGTTGATTATATGAGAAATGAATTTGATGAAAGAAGAAAAAAAATGGTTGAACTTATAAATGATATACCAAATATTTCATGTAATATGCCTAAAGGTGCATTTTATGTAATGGTTAATATATCAAAGGTTATAGGTAAAAAACTAGGAAATTATAATATACAAAATTCTATGGATTTTGCAAATTATCTATTAGAAAATTCGCACGTAGCCGTTGTTCCTGGAATTGCTTTTGGAAATGACAATTATATTAGATTATCATATGCAACCTCTCAAGAAAATATAAGAGAAGGATTAAATAGAATAAAAAAAGCTTTATCTAATATATAAAAAAATTGCATTATAAAAATTTTTTTATTCTAAAGAATTTCAAAGTAGACTTTTTGGGAATTTCATAACGTAAATTATACTTATTCATAATTAAAAAAATTATAATTTCCTACTCGTTATAAAAAATTAATAATATTTTTTAGCAATTAGAAGTAAACTAAGCTTAATACTATTTAAATAGTGTTGAGCTTAGTTTGTTTTGCCTTACATTTTAAATGAAACATTTGTTAAAGTTCGCATTTTATTGTATAATACTATTATGATATGAAAAAAATAAATATTTCAAGGAGGATATCATGCCTAAACACGATTGTTATCAAAATCCTTTAATTCAAAGATATGCAAGCAAAGAAATGAGTTATATATTTTCTCCAGAAAAAAAGTTTAAAACTTGGAGAGAATTATGGGTTGCCCTTGCTGAATGTGAGATGCAATTAGGTATCAATATAACTAATAAGCAAATAGAAGAACTTAAAGCAAATATAGATAATATAAATTTTGAGGATGCAAAAAAATTTGAAAAAGAAACAAGACATGACGTTATGTCTCATGTTAAAGCTTATGGTCTTTTATGTCCAAATGCTAAAGGTATTATACATTTAGGCGCTACAAGTGCATATGTAGGAGATAATACAGATATTATCATCATGAAAGATGCAATGGAAATATTATTAATTAAGCTTGTAAATTTAATTAATAATTTAAAAAAGTTCGCTTCTACATATAAAAATATACCTACTCTTGGATTTACACACTTTCAAGCTGCTCAACTAACTACTGTTGGAAAAAGAGCTTGTCTTTGGATACAAGATTTATTAATAGATTTTGAAGATTTAAATAACAGATTTGAAAACTTGAAACTAAGAGGAGTAAAAGGTACTACAGGAACTCAGGCAAGTTTTTTAAGTTTATTTGAAGGAGACCATGACAAAGTAAAAAAATTAGATGAACTAGTTACCTCTAGTATGGGATTTAAAAAATCATATGCAGTAACTGGACAAACCTACACTAGAAAGTTAGATCATCAGATTTTATCAACTCTATCATCTATAGCTCAGAGTATGCATAAAATGACTAATGATATAAGACTACTTCAAAGTTTAAAAGAAATCGAGGAACCTTTTGCTAAAAATCAAATAGGATCTTCTGCCATGGCATATAAAAGAAATCCTATGAGAAGTGAAAGAATATCTTCATTATGTAAATATGTAATATCAGAAGCATTAAATCCTGCATTGGTTCATTCTACTCAATGGCTAGAAAGAACCTTAGATGACTCTGCAAACAGACGATTAAGTATTGCACAATCATTCCTTGCTATAGATTCAATACTAGAAATTGGTATTAATGTTACGGATGGATTAGTTGTATATGAAAATATGATTAAAAAACATATAAATGAAGAACTTCCTTTTATGGCTACAGAAACTATATTAATGGAAGCAGTTAAAAGAGGCGGCGATAGACAACATCTTCATGAAAAGATAAGAATTTATTCAATGGAAGCTGCTAAAAATGTAAAAGAATTAGGAAAACAAAATGACTTGATAGAGAAAATAATAGATGATCCTGAATTTAAAATGACTAAAGATGAAATTCTATCTATAATGGATCCTATAAACTTTATAGGCAGAGCTTCTGAACAAGTAGTTGAGTTTATAGAAATTGAAGTTGACCCTATAATTGATATATTTAAAGATAAACTTGGATTAAGTATAGACTTAGAAGTATAAAGTAAACTTCATATATATTGTTATTATAAAAAGCAGTAAAAAAGATTAATCTTTTTTACTGCTTTTTATTTCTACTATAGGCTTTCTAAATAATATATTTAAAAGAGCATCTTTTTTAAATGGAATTAAAGGCCATAGATATGACTGATTTGCAAAACTCTTAGTTGTACAAATTATAGTACATACTATAGCTAAAGACATAAAAAATCCTATATTTTTAAATATGCCAGTCATAATAAGTATAAATAGCCTAAATATTCTTATTGCCATAGCAAACTCTATACTAGGTGTAGCGAATGTTCCAATAGCAGCGATAGCCATATAAAGTATACTCTCCGGAGTAAACCAACCGACCTTTACTGCAAACTCACTTAGAATTAATCCTCCTATGATCCCCATAGATGTAGATAATGAATTAGGTGTGTGTATTGATGCAAGCCTTAGCGTATCAAGCCCTATTTCTAACAAAATAAATTGTAAAAATAAAGGAATATGACCAACTTTAGATGGACCTATAAATTTCAATGTATCTGGCAATAACTCTGGATTGTAAACTAAGTATAACCACAAGGGACTTATTATCATAGAAGAAATCATAGATATAAATCTAACCCATCTTAAATACGTACCTACCATTGGGTTTTGATAATAGTCTTCTGCATGTTGAGTAAAATGAAAAATTGTTACAGGTAGCAACATAACACTTGGAGAATTGTCAACTATTATAGCTATATGTCCTTCTAACAAATGAGCAGCAACAACATCGGGTCTTTCTGTAAAACGTACCTGAGGTAGTGGATTAAACCATTTTTTCTTAATAAGTAGCTCCTCAAGCGTTTTTTCACCCATAATCAAAGAATTAGTTTTAATTCCATCTAATTCCTTTTTTAATTGTTCTAAAAAATCGTGGTCAACAACGCTATCTATATAAGATATAGCAACATCAGTTTTAGATTGAGAACCTATAGTTGTAAGTTCGAATATTAAACCTGGATCTCTAAGTCTTCTTCTAATTAAAGCTGTATTAAATATTATAGTTTCAACTAATCCATCTCTAGAACCTCTTGTAACCTTCTCTAAATCAGGCTCTTGAGGTCCTCTAACAGGATATTCCCTCACATCTAAAAGTATACCTTCTGATTGTCCATCTATAAATAAAGCTGTATTTCCCGAAAGTACTGCCGGTTTCATATCCTCAAAATCAGAAAAAGTAGAAACTTCTATGTAAGGAATATAGTTTTTTAAAAGAGTTTTTATTACATCTATATTAATTTGATTTATATCTATAGATTGAAGCTTAGTCATAATAAATAGCATTATTTGATCCTTAGTAAATCCATCAATGAATACAAAATTAGCTCTTGTATTTCCTATTGTCCACTCTCTGTTGACAATATCAAAGCTCTTATCGATAGGAATAGTTTTTTTTAATATTTTAATATTATCATTTAAACTAGAAGATACTTTCATTTTAAACCTCCATATACTTGCTATTTAATTTATCCGAAAGCTAAAAATTCTCTTAAGGCTAGAACTGATAATTTAACAGCTTCTGGATTGTTAGATCAAAAATTCCATATGAATTAAGTTTCGCTTTATATAGTTATTATCTTCTAATATAGTTTTAATATTCTCCTTATATGATATGGAAGTAAATATATTTTAGAGTAGTTTATATATACTTAGATTAATATTACTCTTTTCTTCAAATTTAACCAATATTAATCACTTATAATCATATTTATAAATATAATATATAAAAAAGTAAAGGAGAAATTAATATGCTTAGTTCTATATATGTATGGATAATATTTATTCTTTCAATCAGTGCTGGATATATATATTATATTTATAAAACATTTGGTGAAAAAATAGCTTTAAAGCAAGCAAAGGAAATAGCATATAGGCTTATGCTTTATGCTGAGAAAAACTTTGAAACTGATGATGAAAAATTTCAGTGGGTAGCTCAAAAATTTTATGAAACAATACCTTCATCTATTAAAAATTTAATCACACAAGATATGATAGAAGATTTCTTACAAAAGACATATGATGAAATGAAAAAAGTTTTAAATAATTAAAAATAAATATACAAATTCTTGGGATTAAGTCTCCTTTATTATATAATATATTTAATCTAATATAATAAAGGAGACTCAATATGATATTAAAAAGATTTGTTGTAGGCAAAATCAGTACTAATGCATATATAATTCACGATAAACATACTCTTGATGCTGCGGTTATAGACCCTGGTGATAATTCTAAATTATTAATAGACTATATAAATAAAAATAATTTGAATTTAAATCATATAATACTTACTCATCACCATTATGATCACATAGGAGCTGTAAAAGACTTAAAAAAACAATATAATAGCGATGTGTTAATTCATAAAAAAGACTTAAAAGGTCTTAAAAATCCAAGTATAAACTTATCTAAACAATCAAATAGAAATTCAATATCAATTGATGCAAATAAAATACTTTCAAATGGCTCAGTTATAAAAATAGGTAATATATCTTTAGAAGTAATTCATACTCCTGGGCATACAAAAGGTGGTATTTGCCTAAAAGCTAAACATCAAGATATAATATTCACAGGAGACACTTTATTTAATGATGGAATAGGTAGATTAGATTTACCAGGAGGCAGTGAAGAAGATATGGTGAACACTATTAAAAATATAATCTCAAAATGGGATAATAATATTCATATTTATCCAGGCCATGGAAATGGAGATACTATGAAAAATATACGACTTAGAAATGAAGACTATAGATACATAATTAATCTATATTAATATATCTTTTCTTAAATTTCTATATTTTTTAAAAGTCTAAAAATGATTGTGATTTTCTATTAACTAAAAAAATCTTTATTTTAAAGATTTTTTTAGTTTTGTTCATAATTCTTAATAATAATTAATATTTTGATAATAATTATATATAAATCATATTAATTATATTAGAGGTGAGTTATGGATAATAAGTTAGAGCATATAAAATATTATTTGAACAAAGGATACAAAATTGAAAAATTAAAAAGAAAAAACAGACATATAGGTAAAATAATTCTTTCTTCTCAAGGTAAACAAAGGAAGATTATAGCTTTATTTGGTGCAGAACTTGATAAAACAGCTCAATTTTATTTTGAATTACTTGATAAAGGGTATGATTTATTGTAATATATTAACATAATATATAATTCAAAACAGGGGGAAGTCTATTGAATAAAGTATTTACACTAATATTAGTAATAGGAATATCAATAGGACTATTGTTGGGGTCTTCTATAAATATATTAGCAAATAAGAATTACAGCCAATCTAGAGACAGAAAAGAAAACGAATTTTCTCAACCAATAAATAATAAATCACAAAATCAAGATGACAATAATCAAATTTCAAACAAACAAACTTTAAAAGAAAATAATAAAGAAGGGTACGTAAATATAATTATACAAAATGGATTTACTTCCAATAAGGTGGCTGATATTCTATATGAAAATAAATTAATTGTTAATAAAGAGGATTTTTTAACATTACTTAGATGTTTAGATTTAAGTTCAAAACTTAGAGTTGGGGAAAAAAACATAAAAAAAGGTAGCAGTATGATGGAAATTATAAATCTAATAACTAATTAAACTACCTATAAAATAGGTGGCTTTTTTATTTTAGTATCATAATAGTGAAAGAATGTTATAATTAAAGTATAAATATTATTATACAATAGAGAGGAAGTCTAAATAATGAGAAATATAAAAATTACACTTAAATATGACGGAAGTAAATATAGAGGTTGGCAAAGATTAAAAGATACAGACATGACTATACAATCTAAGGTTGAAAGTGTTATTTCTAAAATGGAGAATGAAGAGATAGAAATAGTAGGTTCTGGAAGAACAGACGCTGGTGTTCATGCAATTGCTCAAGTAGCAAATTTTAAAATTAATTCTAAAAAAAGTATTTCTCAAATACATGAATATCTATATGCATACCTACCTCAAGATATAGTGGTAACAAATATAGAAGAAGTTGAGCCTAGATTCCATTCAAGATATAATGCTATTTCAAAAACTTATATGTATAAAATAAATAACAATAAAATGCATGATCCTTTCTCGAGAAAATATGCAACTCATATACCTAACAAACTTAATGTCGATAATATGAAAAAAGCCTGTGAATATCTTATAGGAGAACATGATTTTTCTGGTTTTAAATCTTCTAAATCAAAAAATAAATCCAACATCAAAACTATAAATCATATAAACATATCAGAAAATAAAGATTTTATCAATATTAAGATAAATGGAAATGGTTTTTTACATAACATGGTTAGAATTATAGTTGGAACATTAATAGAAATAGGATCTAACAAAATGCAACCTGAGTATATAAATCAAATATTAGAAAGTAAGGATAGATCTTTAGCAGGCCCTACAGCTTATTCTCAAGGACTATACTTACATAGTGTAGAATATAAAAAATAAAAGGAGATTATATCGTGTTTACTCCAGTTAAAAGTACAAAAGTTTATGAGCATGTTATAAGTCAAATACAAGAAATGGTTATGGATGATAGGCTCAAAAAAGGAGATAAGCTTCCTCCTGAAAGAGAATTAGCTGAATTACTTGGTGTAAGTAGAACATCTATACGCGAAGCATTAAGAGCATTGCAAGTAATGGGTCTTATAGAAAGCAAACAAGGAGAAGGTAATTTTATAAGATCTAACTTTGATGATACTTTATTTCAACCATTGTCCGTTATATTTAAACTTCAAGAAAGTAAACCAGAAGAAATATTAGAGCTAAGAAAAATGCTTGAGATAGAGACTGTAGCTCTTGCAGCGCATAAAATAACAGATAAAGAAGTTGAAGAACTTAGATTTATTATGAATCAGTTAAAAGAATGTGAAGATGAAGATACAAAAGTAAAGCTGGATAAAGAATTCCATTATAAAATAGCTGATATATCCAAAAACTCTTTGATTGTAAATATATTAAGCGTTATTTCTAGCTTAATGGACTTTTTTATTAAGGATGCTAGAAAAATTATACTTTCAAATAATAATAATAAACAAATACTTATAAAACATCATGAAGATATATACAATGCATTATCTCAAAAAAATACTGCAGAAGCTTCTAAATGTATGACTAAACATATGGAATTTATATATAAAAACTGCATTAATTAACTTATCAACAACCTACTTTATTAAAGCAGGTTGTTTTTATATATATTTCCGAAAACATACACGTTTAAAAAGTATATATGTTAAAAAATAAACTATTCTTGAAATTTTCTGAAAATTGAGGTAAATTAAAAGTAGGCGTGGTCTTACCATATTACCACAAAGAAAAAGGAGGGAAAGTATTGAATATTTATTTATTGTTTTTAGTTGCTTTAATTCCTGTAGCATGGCTAATGATATCTTTAGGGGTATTGAAAATTCCAGCCCATAAAGCATGTCCTTTAGGTCTTTTAATAACACTATTTCTATCAATCGTAGTATGGAATATGGATTTTGTATCAGCTATCTTAGCAGCTATAGAAGGAGCTATATTAGGAATATGGCCAATAATGATTGTAATAATAGCAGCTATATTCACTTATAATTTAGCACTCTATACCAAGAGCATGGATATTATGAAATTAATGCTTTCTAGTATAACAACAGATAAAAGAATTCAAGTTCTTATATTGGCATGGGGATTTGGAGGATTTTTGGAAGCTGTTGCAGGATATGGTACTGCTGTAGCTATTCCAGCAAGCATATTAATTTCTCTAGGGTTTGACCCTATATTTGCAGCAGTAATATGTTTAATTGCAAATACTGTTCCTACAGCTTTCGGAGCTGTTGGTATTCCTGTTTCTACTTTAGCTAATGTAACAGGACTTAATGTTAACTTACTAAGTTACTATATAGGTCTACAGCTAACTATTTTTATTATAATTATACCAATAGTTCTAGTTTTAATAACAACTAAAACTATAAAAGGTTTAAAAGGTGTATTTGGAATTTCTTTAGCATCGGGTATTAGTTTTGCAATTCCTCAACTATTATGTGCAAAATATCTAGGAGCAGAACTTCCAGCTCTATTAGGTAGTATTTGTTCTTTAGGAACAATCATCCTTTGGGCAAAAGTTTTCTTAAAAAAAGAAGAAAACTTTGAAAATGAATATAGTGTAAGTACAACCCAATCAAGCATTACTATAAATAGAATCACAATTAAAGAAGGGATTTTAGCTTGGATTCCGTATATACTTGTATTTATATTTATTATTTTCACAAGCCCTTTATTCCCAAATATTAATGAATATTTAAGTCATTTCAAAACTAGTATAGTTATCTATGAAGGTAAAACTATATTTAAATGGGTTTCCACCCCAGGAACTTTAATTATATTAGCTGGATTTATAGGAGGGTTAATTCAAGGAGCTAAAATTAAAGAAATAATTAAAGTATTTTTATCTACATTAAAACAACTCTATAAATCAACAATTACAGTTATATCTATAGTTGCTTTAGCAAAAGTTATGGGATATAGCGGTATGATTACATCATTAGCTATAGTATTGGTTAAAACTACGGGCAAATTGTTCCCTTTAATATCTCCTGTAATAGGAGCTTTAGGAACATTTATCACAGGAAGTGATACATCTTCTAACGTATTGTTTGGATCACTTCAGAATGAAGTAGCTAAATCAATAGATGTAAATGCTTATTGGCTTACAGCTGCAAATACGTCAGGTGCTACAGCAGGAAAAATGATATCACCTCAAAGTATTGCTATAGCAACTTCTGCTACAGGAATGATAGGAAATGAGGGTAAAATATTTAATAAAACATTAAAATTTTGTGCTGCTTATGTAGTTGTTTTAGG
The DNA here is from genome assembly GCF_037844525.1 of Tepidibacter sp. Z1-5. NCBI lineage: Bacteria > Bacillati > Bacillota > Clostridia > Peptostreptococcales > Peptostreptococcaceae > Tepidibacter > Tepidibacter sp. Z1-5. The sequence goes on from NZ_JBBMMD010000014.1 coordinate 29,509, forward strand.
CATATTAGTGTATATTGTAAGTTTATTTATATAAAATAGTCATGTTAAAAAATAAACTTTAGTAGAAATTTTTAAAATATTATGATAAAATGCTTATCAAAGTGGTATTACCAATATACCAATTTTCAAAAACAGTTTTACATTCAATATAAAAGGGAAATATTAATGACTTTAATAAAAGTACCTTAGTTCAAAAGTTTTAAAGAGAGCATTTGAGTTAAAAGGAAAAGGTTCTGGAGTTGTTGTCATAAAATAACACATTTATTGGTATTACCATAATACCCATTTATATAAAATAGGAGGATTGTTATGAATATATTTGTATGTATTAAACAAGTACCAGGTACTACAGAAGTACAAGTAGACGAAAAAACAGGTGTTTTAAAAAGAGATGGTATAGATTCTAAAATGAATCCATATGACTTATACGCAATAGAAACAGCTGTGAAGATTAAAGAAGAAAAAGGAGGAAAAATAACCGCAATAAGTATGGGTCCACCTCAAGCAACAGATGTAATAAAAGAAGCATTTATGATGGGCGTTGATGAAGGGGCGCTTTTAACAGATAGAAAATTTGCGGGGGCTGATGTCTTGGCGACAGCTTATACTATAGCTCAAGGAGTTAAAAAAATAGGAAATCCAGATATTATAATCTGCGGAAAAATGACAACCGATGGAGACACTGCACAAGTAGGTCCTGAAATGGCTGAATTTTTAAATATTCCTCACGTTGCAAATGTCTTGAGCATTGTAGAAGTAAAGGAGAATTCTTTAATTCTTGAAATGGATATGCCAAATACTGTAGAGGTTGTTGAAGTAAATTATCCTTGTCTGATAACTGTTGAAAAAGATATTTTTCAACCCAGACTGCCTTCATTTAAATTAAAATTATCTAGCACAGATAGAGAAATACCGTTTTTTAGTATGGATTCTTTTGATGATAAGGATGAAAATAATTATGGTCTAAACGGTTCTCCTACTCAAGTAAAAAGAATATTCCCACCTGAGTCAAATGTAGATCATGAAATTTGGAAAGAAGAAAGTTGTGAAATTGTAGATAAATTATTTAATAAATTAAAAGAATTAAAATTCGTATAGGGGGTTATATCATGGCAAAAATAATTATTAATAATTATAAGATAAAAAATCCAGAAGAATTAACATCTCTTTGTCCATTCAATGCCATAGAATATAAAGATGGTAAATTAGACATTAATGCCGGTTGTAAAATGTGCAAAATATGCGTAAAAAAGGGACCTGAAGGTGTATTTGAATATATAGAAAGCAATAAAATAGAGATTAATAAGGATGAATGGAAAGGAATAGTAGTGTACGTAGATCATGTTGACGGAGATATTCATCCGGTTACATTAGAACTTATAGGAAAAGCAAAAGAAATGGCTGATAAAATAAATCATCCTGTATATTGCTTATTCATAGGCCATAATATAAAAAATAGCGCAAAAGAACTTTTACATTATGGAGTAGATAAGGTCTTTGTGTATGATAATAAAGAGCTTAAGCACTTTAGAATAGAGCCATATACGGCAGCTTTCGAAGATTTTATAAATAAAAACAAACCTAGTATAGCTTTAGTAGGAGGAACTACAATAGGAAGATCTTTAGCGCCTAGAGTAGCTGCCAGATTCAAAACAGGATTAACAGCAGACTGTACAATCCTAGATGTTCAGGGAAATACAGATTTAGACCAAATAAGACCGGCTTTTGGCGGAAACATAATGGCTCATATCTATACTCCTAATCACAGACCTCAATTTGCAACTGTTAGATATAAGATATTCTCTGCTCCTGAGAAAAGTATTGATGCAGATGGAGAAATCGTTTTCTGTGATATGAAAGAAAATAAATTAAAGTCTTCTATAACTGTTTTAGAAATAAAAAACAAAGAAAAAGTATCTGGAATTGAAGAAGCTGAGGTTATTATTGTAGCAGGAAGAGCAATACGTAAATTAGAAGATATGGATATGATTTATAAATTATCAGATATACTAAATGCTAAAGTAGCTGTTACTCGTCCTTTAATAGAATCTGGATGGGCGGATGCAAAAACACAAATAGGGCTAAGTGGAAGAACTGTAAAACCTAAATTAATTATAACATGCGGAGTATCTGGAGCTATTCAATTTGTAGCTGGTATGAATAAGTCAGACTGTATAATAGCAATTAATAAAGATGAAAATGCACCTATATTCAATTGTGCACACTACGGAATAATTGGAGATATTTATGAAGTTATTCCTGGATTAATAGAAAAGCTAAGTAATGATGAAGTATCATTAGATAATTTAGTTGCAGTTAGTAAAGGTTAGGGGGGCTTAATATGACTTATAAACAAATAGATAAATATGATATCGACTTTTTAATTTCAATTTGTACAAAAGATAGAGTGTTTGTTGGAGATGAAATTAATGAAGATTTTAGTCATGATGAATTAGCAGGAATAAAAAAGTATCCAGAAGTTTTAGTAGAAGTTTTATCAACAGAAGAAGTATCTAAAATAATGAAATATGCCTACGAAAATAATATACCTGTAACACCTAGAGGACAAGGTACTGGTCTTGTGGGAGGAGCAGTTCCTCTATACGGTGGAATAATGATTAATTTGAGTAATATGAATAAAATATTAGAATTAGATGAAGACAATTTAACTTTAGATGTAGAACCTGGTGTTTTATTAATGGAACTTTCAAAGTATGTAGAAGAACATGATCTTTTTTATCCGCCAGATCCTGGTGAAAAAAGTGCCACTATAGCAGGTAATATAAATACAAATGCAGGAGGAATGAGAGCTGTTAAGTATGGGGTTACAAGAGATTATGTAAGAGCACTCGAAGTGGTTCTTCCAAATGGTGAAATTATAAATGTAGGTGGCAAGGTTGTAAAAAATAGTTCTGGCTATAGCTTAAAGGATTTAATAGTAGGATCAGAGGGAACGTTAGGTATAGTTACTAAGGCTACATTAAAATTACTTCCTTTACCTAAAAAATCTATAAGCCTACTAATTCCATTTCCTAATCTAGAAACTGCTATAGAAACTGTTCCTAAGATTATTAAATCTAAGATTATACCTACTGCTATAGAATATATGGTTAAAGATGTTATTTTAGCTTCTGAGGAATTTTTGGGTATGAAATTCCCTGATAGTTCTGCAGATGCATACCTATTACTTACATTTGACGGTAACTCTACTGATGAAATAGAAAAAGCATATGAAAAAGTTGCTCATATCTGTCTAGATTCTGGAGCCTTTGATGTACTTATATCTAATACACAAGAAAGACAAGATTCTATATGGAAGGCTAGAGGGGCATTCTTAGAAGCTATTAAAGCATCCACTACAGAAATGGATGAGTGCGATGTTGTTGTACCTAGAAACAAAATAGCTGAATTCGTGAAATTTGCAGATGACCTTCAACATAAATGTAATATAAGAATTAAGGGATTTGGACACGCTGGAGATGGAAACCTTCATATATATATATTAAAAGATGAGCTTGATGATAATGTTTGGAAGAAAAAACTCGATGAAGTATTTAAGCTAATGTATTCGAAAGCTGTAGAGCTAGAAGGTAAGGTATCTGGTGAACATGGAATAGGCTATGCAAAGAGACCTTATCTTAAGTCATCTGAAGGTCAATTAATAATGGATCTATTTAAAAATATCAAATTATCATTTGATCCTAAAAATATTTTAAACCCTGGAAAAGTTTTTTAATATAAATACAAGTACAATTTAAAAAGCCTCTTCAAATTATAATTCTAAGAATAATTATTAATATTTAAGAATATTATTTATAGAATAAGATAATTAGAGGAGGCTTTTTTATGAACTGTGTATTAAGAATAACAACGAAATCAAGAGACCTTAAAAATACATTGAAGGTTTTTATGCAGCTTCAAAGATCCGGATTAATACCCAATGAATTATCAAAATGGGGAAATGATAAAGAGTAATAAAACACTTTTTATCATTTCCCCATTGAAATTTACAAAACATATATTTATTTAAATAAGTTATACATAAGTTGTAATAACCCGGTTATAAATTTCATTACAACAGTTTCTTCATTTGTACATTTGTACATTTTACTATGAAATCCTTATTTTATATAGCTATTTCCATCTAAAGGTATTAAAACTTGTAGAGGAGGTTTATCATCTAAAAAACCAACTGCATATATACTATAAAATCTATTAGGTCTAAGGTTAATATTAGGCACTATTAAAGCTGTTTGTTCAGTTTCTGCAACTTTTACTTCAATTGTATAATTTTCTGGTGGAACAGGTATATATTCTGTTACTTCTTCATATTCAACATCTTCAAATAATACAGTTCCATTTGGTAAAGTTATATCTACATTTGGAGTATTTGGAGATAGATGAACAAACCTAATCATAGTTTTATTAGTAGGTATAGGCTCTACAGACTCTACTATAGGTAATAAATCTAAATCAGATATATAACCAGTAGCAGTAACAGTTGCTATAGTATCATTGGGAATCTGAATATTTTTTACTAAAACTGGGTTTTTCGTAGTTCCAGATACAAAAACAGATATTAAATAGTTTCCAGGAGCTACGCTAATATAAGAAGTAAAACCTTTATAAGGTATATTTTTAGCTATTAAGTTATTATTTGCATATACATCTACAGGTGGAGCATCTGGCGAAGCATGTAATACTCTAATGTGAGAAGCTCTCACTTGTCTAATATACTGCATATATGGATATAAAAAATTACTAATCATAATCTCAGCACCTTTCAAATATCTTCCATATAATATATGATTTTATTCAAAAGATGTTAATTTAGCTATTTAAAGGTTATAGGATATCCATTATTAATGTCATATCCAAGCCCTATTAATCCACCAATTATTATTAACGTAAATATTGATATCATAACTATTTTATCAAATTCATTTTTCTTTAAACTATTTCTAAGAGCATACATACAAAACAGTAATACAGACCCTACTATAAATATAAAATACGATATTATTCCAAAGTTATCTATAAACCATTTGATAAAATAGTGAAATATAATAAATTTAGGTGAGGGGAAATCATAATCAGAAACATTCATACTAAAACTCCCTTCCTTTTTGTTTGAAAAATTAAACTTTTCTAAAAATTCTTTATTTTATTATATAACAAAATTTATCAAAATAAAATAAAAAAACATCAACTTTCAAACTGATGTTAATGTTTTTTATTTTTTATTAAGTTGTAAATTTTTCCATAATTCTACATATAGAATCAATTTAAACACAATAATTAAATTTTATGCTGTTTTTTTCATAGTAGCCATGGCAATTATAGATCCTAGTATAGCAGGTGTTAACCATGCAAATCCTGAACTTGCTAACGGTAATTTAGATATTATAGAATTAATATTTAATATTTGCATACCCATAGCGCTTAAAGCATCAAATAAGCTTACACATAAAGCTCCGTATACCGCTCCTGTATAAGCAGCTTTATTAGGTATGTAATCATCGAATATGTTCATAACTATTAATATTATTACAATAGGATAGACAGTTACAAGTAAAGGAACTGCAACCTTAACTATAGTTTCAACTCCAAAATTAGAAACCACCGAACTAAAAGTAGCAACTCCAATTACTATTGACTTATAACTTAATTTACCTTGTGATAGTTTAGAAAAATACTGCCCGCAAGTTGCTGTAAGTCCTATTGATGTAGTAAGACAGGCTAGAGATACAGCTAACCCTATTATAATTTTACCTGTATTACCTAATATTCTTTCTGTAATACTTATAGTAAGTTGAGTCTTTGTAATATCAGATGAGAATACAGTATTAGATGTAGCTCCTAAATACATTAATCCTCCATAGATAATAGCAAGACCACTAGCTGCTACAAGACCAGCATAAGTTGATAACTTGACTTGATCTTTAATATCTGTATATCCTTTTTGAATTAAAGAATTGATCACTATACCAGCTAATATAACAGATCCTAAAGCATCCATAGTTTGATATCCTTCTGTGAATCCTTTGGAAAATGCATTTGGAGTTCCTATATCAACAGGTACTCCTATTGGATTGATAATGCCTTTAACAATTATTATAAGTAGAGATATTAGAAGAACAGGTGTAAGAATTTTTCCAATATTATCAACTATACTTGATGGATTCATGACTAAATATAGTGTTATACCAAAGAATATTATAGATATTAATACAGGACTTGCTTGAGGAAATAAAGGTCTAATTCCCATTTCAAAAGTAGTAGCACCAGTTCTAGGTATAGCTAAAAGAGGTCCTATAGCTAAAACTATAATGGTACCTAATATTTTACTAAATGTTGGGCTAATTTTGTCAGCTAAATCACTTAAACTACCGCCAGATTTAGATGCAGCTATAATACCAAGGACAGGCATTCCTATCCCAGTTAATAAAAATCCGAGGAACCCCGTAACCCAAGAAGTGCCGGTTTGCATACCAAGAGCAGGAGGGAATATTAAATTTCCTGCACCAAAGAACATTGCAAATAGTGCAAATCCCACTACAATAATATCTTTAGATTGTTTATTCATATCTTTACACCTCTTTTAAAAAATTTTGGATTAAATTCAAATTTTAAGTTTAGTTGAAAAATTCAGAGAATTAAAGTTAAAAAAATATAGTTTTAAAAAACCCTTACCACCTGTATAGGCGATAAGGATTTTTATTATTTATTATGCATTTTTTTGTTTCTTCTTCATAGTAGCCATAGCAATTATAGATCCTACTATAGCTGGTAATATCCATGCGAAACCTGAACTAGCTAAAGGTAATTTAGAAATTAATTCACTAACAGCTAATATCGGAGTACCCATAGCAGCTAAAGCGTCGAATAGACTTATACATACAGCTCCAAATACTGCACCTGTATATGCAGTCTTATTAGGTATGTAATCATCAAATATATTCATAACTATTAATATTATACCTACAGGGTATACTGTTACAAGTAGAGGAACTGCTATTTTAACTATTGTATCAACTCCAAAGTTAGACATAACAGCACTAAATACAGTAACACCAATAACTATAGGTTTGTAACCAATTCTACCATTTGAAAGATTAGAGAAGTATTCTCCACAAGTTGCTGTAAGTCCAACCGCAGTAGTTAAACATGCTAATGATACAGATATTCCTATCAAAGCTTTTCCAGCATTTCCTAATATTCTTTCTGTAATACTTATAGTCAGTTGAGTTCTTGATATATCAGCCGGGAATATACCACTTGATGTAGCTCCTAAGTACATTAATCCACCATATACAATAGCAAGACCAGTAGCTGCTACAAGACCTGACATTACAGTTAATTTAATTTGATCTTTAGTGTCAGTATATCCTTTTTGAACTAAAGATCCAATTACTATTCCAGCGAAAACCATAGAAGCTAAAGCATCCATTGTTTGATATCCTTCTGTAAATCCTTTTGAAAATGGATTTAGCATTCCTGTATCAACAGGAGTTCCTATAGGATTCATAATACCTTTTATTATAATAACAAGTAAAGATACTAATAAAACAGGTGTAAGAACTTTACCTATTTTATCAACTATTCCAGATGGGTTTATAACTAAGAATAACGTTACCCCAAAGAATATAACAGATACTAATATAGGGCTTACTGAAGGGAATACAGGTGCAAATCCCATTTCAAAAGTAGTAGCACCAGTTCTAGGTATAGCTAAAAGAGGTCCTATAGCTAACATTATAACAGTTCCTATAATTTTACTAAATGTAGGGTTAACTTTGTCAGCTAAATCACTTAAACTACCACCAGCTTTAGAAGCAGCTATAATTCCAAGTACAGGCATTCCTATGCCTGTTAATAAGAATCCTATTAATCCAGGTACCCAAGTATCACCTGTCATAAGTCCAAGAGCAGGTGGGAATATTAAGTTTCCTGCACCAAAAAACATTGCAAATAGTGCAAATCCTACTACGATTACATCTTTAGACGTTTTGTTCATTTTGTTTCCTCCTTAAATTTCTTGTAAGTGATTTTCTTAAAAAATAGTTATCTATATTAAAAACTATAAAATAAGGATTAAAGTCTTTAATATACTTATGGAATATACCGTCTTGAGTGAATTTTATGACAATTTGTACCAAAGCTTTACGAATTTAAAATAATTATAACAACATTCATTAGAAATATCAATAGATTAAAGCTTGCGTGAATTTTTCCAAGATTCACCATATTCAAAAAAAGGAAATAATTTTTTTTATATCCCCAAATAAAAAAGCATACATTTAAAATGCATGCTTTTTTATTTGGGGATATAAAATACTTCCATCCATCAACGCCTTCAAATTACATCATGTAAAAACAAAAAAAACATTTTGCTATTTTTGCAATATTTCTAAAATACAAAAAAAGGATTTTTAGAAACTCTTTTTTTTAAGGTTGTTTAATGATTATTTATTGAATAATGAATTACAATAAAATTACTTTTATGTCATTTAAAATATAATTTTATATTTTTAAGAAATATAATGCTGTGTTATGATTGAATTTGAATTATGATTTATAGTAGAGGGATTATTCATCTCTATATCCATTATTTTATTAGGTTGTTTTAAAGGAGTCAGTAGAGAAAACAAGCCAACGATACTGAGTATAACTATAAATACCATTAATAGAATCTTACTATTTTGAAATTTTATGTTTCTAAAATAATTATTCTTATTTTGTTGTTTATGTTTGATCTTTTTTTTAGCTAAATTAAAGTCAATAACCTTTGACATACTCTAACCCCCTTTTAAATATTAGCGTATATTATATATTATTATAACAGATAAACAATGTGAATGGTTTAAATTTTTAGAAAATTCACTTTTTTAAAACAATTCTTTCTAACAATAAAGATTATATCTTTGTTATTTTTTACCATAGATTCATTTTCTATGTATATTTACATGTCTCTTATTAAATGTTATGATTTGTTTCTCAGATTAATAACTAAATATTAAGGAGGATATTTAATGAGAGAAGAATACAAAAAATGCGGCTTATGCACAAATTTAATAATAAAACCTTTAGAAGATGAGTATATAGAGCTAAAAGATGATAATGTGGATTTAGAAGAAAATAAGAATTCTGTAAATAAGATTAAACATAACCAAAGCCTTTGCCAGAAAAATATATAGAATTAATAGATGATTCTAAAAGTGAATAGAAAGATATTAAGGTAATATCAAAAATAAAAAAATCTCATTAAATAATTCCATAGATTGTACATAAATTTTGTCAAATTCATGTACATAAACACGATTTATAACAAAATAATAATTGATAATTGTATATTTTAAATTTATAAAACACATGATTATAAAAAGATTAAAAAACAAGTGAAATATAAGTAAAGTAAACGTATATAACTAATAGTTGTATTTTAAAATCTAACTATTCCCTAAATATACATTTAAAGACTAGTTGATTTCTGTTTTTAGAGGTACCCTCTAATTCCTTTTATATTAAATTGAATGCTTATATATAATTCTATATAATATCATAATTAAATCTGTATTGTATTTATATCAAAATTAATTATATAAGATATTTGACAAATCAATTTTAACTTGTTGGAATTTTACATAGAATCTCAAATTATTAAGATGTGAAATCATTTATTATCGTAATATCTCTTATCTAAAATATATATTATGTCTATTGATAATATATATCAGTTTGATTTTGATGATACTTTACCTAATAGTCATTCCATGGCTTACGTGTATTAAGCATCATTAATCTCCCCTTATTTTTCATTAATAAAGCAGTTCAAATAACTTGAACTGCTTTATTTTATACTTCCATATGATTTACTCTTACCCCATTTAATTTGCTCAATTCATTTATCATATTATTTATCCTACTTTTTTCTGCTCTTAAGTTCAATGTTATTAAGCCGGTATTTACTTCTATAGGATCATGCATGCCAAACCTGTTTAAAATTATATCTCCATTTTGTGTTAATATTTCTTGTACTTCAGTAGCAGAATCTGTTCTTTGATCTATTCTTATACCTGCAATACTTAAATTATCCATACTATGCCTCCAGTATTTAATCTTATACATTTTATTTTAGACTTTTTTGTGATTTTTATACATGAAACCATATTATTTTTTATCTGTTTTAGTTTTTCTTATACACTCTTTTATTTTTCAAAAGACAAAGTATACGAGAATAATACTACTTAAATAAGGATAATCTAAAATTAGTATTATTTATTATAGGAGGTTTCATTTATGAATATAAAAAATGTGACTTGGAAAGAATTTTTAATAAATAAAGGCTTTGATGAGTCTCTAACAAAATCATTTATAGGGTTTATTTCTTGGAAAGAAGGCAAAATTTTTTCTAAACTTGGAGAAGAAATAAATGATGTTTTGGCTGGATACGAAGGAAAAATAGTTGCTAAAGATGTTATATGTGATAAATATAAAAGTATAGGTATATTGTTTTTTAGTAAAAATATATCTCAAGATATTGCAAATAATGTTTTTAAAGCAGTACAATACTGCGAATATAATGAAGTTTATAATATGAATGATATAGATTCTATTTAAGAGATCAACTATATAAATTAAGCTTATATAGACATTACAATTATCCATTTGCAATATAAATGAACTAAGTATTATACCCATACATTTAACTTAGTTCATTTATATTGTAATCTTTATCTATCTACTTTATAACAGCTATAGCTCTTATAGGCGCTCCATCAGCATTAAGTGTTTTTAAAGGTAAAACTGCCAATGTAAAGAATTCAACTTCTACGTCCTCTAAATTGGTAAGATTTTCAATTACAATCAAATTATTTTTCATCAATGTTTTATGAACTTCAAACGAAGTTGATTTCATATCATCTATAGATATAGCATCCACCCCTACCCCTTTTAAGTTAAACTCAACTAACCAATTAGCTACATCTACACTTATAGATGGAAACTCTTCAAAATATTGCTTCTCACCCCAAAACTTACTCCATCCAGTTTTAATTATCACAAAATCAGATTTAGCTATTTTATCTTCATATTTTAGTATGTCTTTTAATTCTATATGTTTTTTGTCCTTAAATTCTAAAATAATAGCCTTACCCACAAAACGATCTACACCCATTCTATCTAATGTATCTCCATCTTTTAACATATGAGCAGGAGCATCCATGTGTGTTCCTGTATGAGAATACATAATCATCTTCATTTCACAAAAATTGTCTTTTTCTATAGTGTTTGCAGCTTCAAAAACAGGCGCCTCAGTACCCGGAAAAACAGGCATGTTCGGATGAATTACATGCGTTAAATCTACAACCTTCATAAAATCTCCCCTTTTTGATCTGATAAATGTACTTTAAATATCTAGCTAGTTTAATCTATATGTTTTCAATATACATTATATGATTACATTTTTCTCTATCTTTTTGATTTTCCAAACACGAGCAAACCTTTCTATTAATATCAACTGCGTAAAAACATCCATTATCTACAACTTTGTATATTCCATCACCTAGATTAAAGGTAGTTATGTTTATATTATCTTTAATCATTTCTTTATCAGATTTTATATTTGTTTTATCATATTTTTTATTTAGCCCCTCTTTTGATAATTTATCCGCCATGGCATTTTCATTTCTGGGCACCCATTTTATAGTTAAATCATCAAATCCACTTATAATGCTAACAGCTTCATCTCTAAGAGGTATTAAATGTTCTTTTTTACACTTCCACTGTCCTGTAACCTGTTTTATTATAAGATCAGAATCTCCATATACATTTACCTTTTCTTTCTTTAAACCTAATCTTATTAAATCTTTCATACATTCTATTAAAGCTCTATATTCAGCAGTATTATTAGTACCTTCTCCTCCATATAAAGAAACTTTCTTTAAATAGGTATTATATTTTGCATCATAAATGGCATATCCCAACCCTGTGTCAGCTTCTTTATTTCCATTATCATTACAAGCACCATCAAAATTACATTTAATCAACAATAACACTTCCCTTTCATATAACTTATTTTCATGTTCATTATAGCATTAAATATGTATAAATATACTGAAATTTTTAATTAATCATAATACAGTTAAATTCAATATTATTATGTTTTTTTATAACAAATAGGAAATTATATACCTTTAAATAACAAGTATTCAAATCACATAAGCAAAATCTCCTCATTTTATCGAATGTTGTATTCGCAAATTTAAATATAGTTCGTATTTTTATAAAAAAATTCCGAGTTTCGAATTTTAACCCAAGATAAATTGTTCGTATTTTCTATTACTCTTGTTTTTTATAACTTAAATTGATATCATATGAATAATCTAACTTTTATAGATAAGGAGTGTTTTAATTGCATAAGAATTTAAAAATACACAATAAATCAGATAAGCCAGATAACATAGTTTTAAAAGAAAATTCAATAATCGAAAATTGTATTAATGTTGAAAATCAGTTACCTAAATATATGAAGGATTTTTTTGTATATCTTAAAAGTGCGGTTGTTTCATCAACTAGATTGGCTTATTTAGAAGATATTTTGTTTTTTTGTAAATATTTAGTAAATGAATCAGATTTGACAGTATCAAATAACTGTAAAGATATAAGCATTGATGAATTTAACAATATTAAAGCAAGAGATATTAATTTATTTTTAGGAGATTACTGCTCAAGATATTATAAAAAAACAGATACAAATATACAAGTATTTGAAAACAACAACAGATCATTAGCCAGAAAAAAATCTTCATTATCTTCTTTATTTAAATTTTTATATAGAAACGAACAAATAAATCAAAATATTACAGATGGTTTCAATCCTATAAAACTCCCAAAGCCACAACCAGATGCCATAAAAAGATTAGAAATTGATGAAGTTGCAAAAATGATAGATGCAGTCGAATCTGGACAAGGGTTAACCGAAAAAGAAAAAATCTATTGGAAAAAAACAAAGTTAAGAGATAAAGCTATCTTGATATTGTTTATTACATATGGCTTGAGACTTAGCGAGCTTAGAGAACTTAATATTTCCTCATTTAACTTTACTAGAGGCGAATTTAAAATCTATAGAAAAAGAGGAAAAGAAGCTCTAATGCCACTTAATAAAACCTGTGAATCAGTTGTTTTAGATTACATGAAAAACGAAAGAATGAATTCTGATTATCTTGAAGTTCAATATAAAGATGCGCTTTTTTTATCTCTTCAAAATAAGAGAATGACATTAAAAGCAATAAGGGAATTGGTTATAAAGTATACATCGATAGCTATGGATATACCTCGAGGTAATGGATATAGCCCTCATAAACTAAGAGCTACATCTGCCACTTCTTTAATACAATACGGATTTTCGATATATGATGTACAAAATTTATTAGATCACGATAACGTAACTACAACTCAACTTTATGCAGCACATAAGAAGAATGTAAAACGAGAAATCGTTAAAAACTTTGAATGGTTAGAAGATAAAAAAGAGTAGAAGCTATTAATAGCTTCTACTCTTTTTTATAAACAGGAATTAATAGTTGATCTCCAGGATGTATATTAGCACTTTCTAAATTATTAACTTTTCTTATCATATATATGTAATCTCGTATATCTTCTTTTTCAGATATATTTTCTTTTGCTATATTCCAAAGAGTATCTCCTTGCATTACATTAACAGTTTCGTACTCTACGATATTCTTATATTTTTTAAAATCTGAAAATCCACTCAGTAAACTTATTGCAGAAAATAATATTATTATGTAAACTACATTCTTTTTCATAAACATTTACCCCCTCTTCATTCTAGAACACTTGTTCTGATTAAAGTATAGCAGAACAAGTGTTCTAAGTCAATAAAAAAAGAACAAACGTTTGTCTTTCTTTTAATTTAATGTTATAATATAATTCACAAGATTATAATGGGAGGATATTTAAAATGTATTCAAATTTAACTGATAAACAAATAGAAATTTTAAACTTTTTAAAACTACAGATCAATGAAAAGGGTTATCCGCCATCTGTTAGAGAAATATGTAGTGCAGTAAATTTGAAATCAACATCTACAGTCCACTCTCATCTGAATAAGTTAGAAGAAAAAGGATATATTCGAAAAGATAAAACAAAACCAAGAGCTATAGAAATTCTTGATTCAAATTATGATGATATTTTTAGTAGAAAAAAGACTATAGATATTCCTTTAGTTGGAAGTGTTACAGCCGGCTCTCCTATTTTAGCTGTTCAAAATATAGAAGAATTAATTCCACTACCATCTAGCTTAATAGATGCTAATAATACATTTATGCTAAGGGTGTATGGAGATAGTATGATTAACGCTGGAATATTAGACGGAGATTACATCATAGTAAATAAACAAAATACTGCTAGAAACGGTGAAATAGTAGTTGTTTTAACGGAAGATAACGAATCTACAGTAAAAAGATTTTTTAAAGAAGAAAACAGGATTAGACTTCAGCCAGAGAACCCTTATATGGAACCTATGTATTTTAATGATGTTAAAATATTAGGCACTTTAAAAGGAGTATTTAGAGTTGTAAAATAAATCAAAGGCTTATAGTAAAAACTATAGGCCTTTGATTTATTTTATACGATTTTATAAGTATTGCTTATTTTCAATATTGAAAAATATAAAAAGGCTAGATTCGTCAATGAAATCTAGCCTTAAATAAACATTCTTATTATTAAATTTAGTTCTTAACTAAAATAAATTTTTCTTATATGTTATATATAAATCCTTAAGTAATTTTATTTTTTCATTCATTTCTACTTGAAGATTAGATACTAAATCATAATTTTGTTCATCTATTGCATCTCTTATTCTTGTAAATAAAGATTTTTCATCAGTCTTATCTTTCATTAAATAACATCTTAATGTGTGTATTTTTTGCCAATTAACTATATCTAAATCTGTAACATCTTCAAAATGTGCTTTTTTACAAGATCTTACTATCTCCATATTTTCACCTATTATTCTGTCTTGTAATTCTCGTAACCATTGATTTATAATAGATTCTTTAAATGAGTCTATTGTTTTTTCTGTAAAAACACCGTTATATGTTAATGCTTTTTTCTTATCTTCATGTAGATTAAAATTCTTAGCATTTTCCCAAACCGTTTTAGGAGGTCTTCCGAATAAATCATTTCTCTCTTCTTCTGTATAAAATTCAAAAACATCTTCTTCACTTCTATATTCTCTATATTGTTCTAAATATCCAGTTATTTCACCTGATTTTTTAGAAAATTCATTTTCAAGTTCTTTAGATGTCTTTTTATTTTCTATTGCGTATTTTATTCCATCAAGCATAACTTGATAAGATGCTGCTATTATTATATACGTATTTGACATAGGGTTCGGAGCTCTTAATTCAAATCTTGTAGCTAATGGATTTTCTAAATCTCTTATCAAACCTACCAATATAGATCTATTTCTTGATGGATTATCTACACTTTTTCCAAGTGATGAAACGATACAAATAGGAGCTTCAAATCCAGGTTTTAATCTATTTAAAGCATCATTTGAAGAAGTTACAAAAGGATTAAGTAGTTCGTAGTTCTTTAAAATTCCCATTAACGCACCAAATC
This sequence comes from Tepidibacter sp. Z1-5, assembly GCF_037844525.1. Taxonomy (NCBI): domain Bacteria; kingdom Bacillati; phylum Bacillota; class Clostridia; order Peptostreptococcales; family Peptostreptococcaceae; genus Tepidibacter; species Tepidibacter sp. Z1-5. Next base: position 45,154 of record NZ_JBBMMD010000014.1, read on the forward strand.
CAATAGGACTTGCATATTCATCATTCATGTTAGATGGCGAAAATAGATTTATCAGCTTTCCATTATTTAGTTTTGCAGCTACACCTAAATGCGTATGTTCTCCACTTCCCGCTACACCTTCTATTGGTTTTGCAGCAAAAGTAACTTCTAATCCATAATTCTTAAATACATCATTTACTAAATTTCTAATTATAAGTTCATTATCAGCTGCTTGAATAGCATCACTATATTTCCAATCTATTTCAAGTTGTTCCATAACATGATTAGATTTTCCTCTTGAGTTGATAGCTGAAGTTATTCCTCCTACTTCTTTATGCCCCATTTCAGGGTTTACTCCGTATTTTTCCATTAAATATATACTTTTTTCTAATGCTGTTCTAACTGTACCTTGGGTTCTCTTCCAATATTGCTCTTTTAAGTTTTGAGATGTAGAAAGTTTTTCCTCGTCAGCTTTATCCTCAGGTGTGTTAACCCAAAATTCAAGTTCTGTAGCTGATGTTAGTACGATTTCCTTTATATCCTCACAGTTTTCAATTCCAACAGAATTCAACACAGCACTATTTTTGCAAACTAATTCAAGAATCTCTTTTTTAAAATTATCTATAGATTTTTTTAGTATAGATCTTGAGCATACTTTGTTTCCATTATGTACTAAAAACGAAGGTATTCTCAAAGTCCCAACCGGAAGAAGTGTTTTATCATTTAAGTTTTGAAAGTTATAATCAACAAACCAATCTACATCCTTATCTGGAATTATTTCTACTTTGGCATCATTTAAAGTTGCTATATTATCAAGAACAACACTTGAACCATCTGTTTGAATTCCAGTTTGAATAAACGTATCTATATCTTCTAAAAAAACACTACTCGGTATTTTTTCGTCAGTATCATTACCTCTTAAATCTATACCGACTAATGATACAAATTCTATTTCTGGATGATTGTGTAAAATCTCATTGACATCTTCTGCCGAGTGCTTATCTTTCGGTATAAAATATATAAGCTTGCTTAAAGTATCCTTTTTTAATTCCTTCAACATTAATAATACCCTCCCTTATAAATATCTTCTTACAATTAATAGCAAAACAAACTCGATTAACCTACATAAAAATATAATTTAGCAATAAAGTACGTGTTCTCACGTATTAAAATTATATTTGTATATATATTGTTAACAAACCATTTTCATTAATATTGAAATTATATTACACATCTCATTCTTTGTAAAGTAAATAATTTAATAAATTTTTAAAATGTATTAATGTTGTAAATATTTTTACTTTTTCTTTTCTATTTTATAATTTAACCAAATACAACAAAGATTATATATTTAAATAAGTAACTAAAAAATAGACATTATCAATTAAAAATTGATAATGTCTATTTAATACTAGACTATGTTAAGCACTAGTTTTCATTTTTTCTTTTTCCTTATTTTCAAAGTCTATTAAGCTTGCTTTTGTAACTTTTAATAAATAAACAAGAGCAATTATATTCGGAATAACCATAAGTCCATTAACAGTGTCTGCTAATTGCCAAACAATAGGTACCTCTAGTAAAGTTCCAAGCACTAATACTATAACTATAAATAATTTATAAAACTTAACTCCTTTTATCCCAACTAAATATTTAACGTTTAATTCTCCGTAAAAATACCATCCTATTATAGTTGAAAATGCAAAGAAAAATAAAGAAACTGCTATAAATACACCACCAAAACTTCCAAAGCCATTTACAAAAGCCTGTTGAGTTAATTCAATTCCAGTTGTAGTTCCATCCAAAGCTCCAGTTGTAAGTATAACTAAAGCTGTTAAAGTTAATATTACAAATGTATCTATAAAAACGCCTACTATAGATACTAAGCCTTGTTCTACAGGATGATTAACTTTTGCAACAGCATGTGCATGCGGAGATGATCCCATACCAGCTTCATTTGAAAATAATCCTCTGGCAACCCCGTACCTCATAGCTTCTTTCATACCAACACCTATCAATCCTCCGGTAGCTGCCTTTGGATTAAATGCTCCTAAAAAAATCATTTTAAATGCAGGTATTATATTAGATGCATTAATTCCTATTATTATTAAACTACCTATTATAAATAATAAAGCCATTATAGGAACTAGTTTTTCTGTAACAGATGCTATACGACTTATTCCTCCAGAAACAACCAAAAAAGTTACTGAAGCAATTACAATACCAACAACTATACCAGGTACATTGAATGCCATTTTAAAAGCTCCTGCTATTGAATTCGATTGAATCATACCCCCAGTTAAACCAGCAGATAATATCATTGCTATTGCAAAAAAAGATGCTAAAAACTTACTATTAAGACCTTTATCTATGTAGTATGCTGGGCCTCCGCAAATCTGTCCATCTACTTTAGTTCTATATTTTTGAGAAATAACTGCCTCACTAAAGCTAGTTCCAAATCCAAAGAATGCACTTAGCCACATCCAGAATATAGCTCCCGGACCTCCTGATGCAATAGCAGTTGCTGCTCCTGCTAAATTACCAGTTCCAACTTGTCCTGCTATTGCTGTTGCTAAAGCTTGAAAAGATGACATTCCATCTTCATCTGCCTTATTTCCTTTAAATGATATTCCTCCAAAGGTATGCTTAAATGCTTTTTTAAACATTCTTATTTGAACAAACCTAAATGAAAATGTAAATAATATACTAGCTCCGCATAATACGAATACTAGTAATTTCCCCCATAAAATATCATTAATACCTTTTACTAATGCTAATAAATCCATCTTGACTCCTCCTTAAAATTTTGATAAATAATCTTTATGTGAAAATAATTATTTATATAATCATTTGACATAAAATAACTTTCTCCTCTTATTTTTTTCTATTTTTTTCTATATTTTGCAAAGTTGCACAATTGAGAAAATTAGAAATATTATGAATAAATTCAAAATAAAGTAATAAAAATGCCAACTTCTATATAGAAGTTGGCATTTTTATTACTTTATTTTTTATCATTTCAGTTAAAGCTTTTAAAGAACCAAATTTAGAATGAGTGTAAGTCAGTCCTCCTTGAAAATACACATTATAAGGTGGCTTTACAGGAGCGTCCGCACTAAGTTCTATAGATGATCCTTGAACAAAAGCTCCAGCTGCCATTATTACATCACTATCATAACCAGGCATAGGCCACGGCTCAGGACTTGCAAAAGAATCAACAGGAGCTGCATATTGGATCCCTTTACAAAAAGATATTATCTGATCAGCATTATCAAATTTAATTATTTGTATTATGTCACTTCTAACATCATCAGATTTAGGCAAAACTTTAAATCCTAATTCTTCAAATAATTTAGAGCAAAATATAGCCCCCATTAAAGCTTGTCCTACGGTATGAGGAGCTAAAAATAAACCTTGTAACACACTTCTAGTAGTTCCGAAAGTTAATCCACATTCCTTTCCTATCCCTGGTGATGTAAGTCTATATGATATTAACTCAACTATTTCTTTTCTACCAACTATGTATCCTCCTGTTAAAGCTAATCCTCCACCTGGATTTTTTATTAAAGACCCAGCCATTATATCAGCACCAACATCAGTAGGCTCTCTCATTTCTAAAAATTCACCATAGCAATTGTCCACCATTACAATTATATCTTCTCTTACAGATTTAACAGTTTTTATTATTCTCTCTATATCATCTATAGTAAGAGACTTTCTCCAGCTATAGCCCTTTGATCTTTGTATTAAAACAAGTTTTGTTTTATCGTTTATTTTTTCTTTTATATTAATATAGTCAGGCTCTCCATTATCTAAAAAATCTACTTGATTATAAGTTACACCGAATTCTTTCAAAGATCCTCTTGAATCTCTAATTCCTATAACTTCTTCTAATGTATCATACGGTTTTCCTGTTGCTGATAATATTTCATCACCCGGTCTTACTATCCCACTTATGCAAAGTGATAAAGCGTGAGTTCCATTAACTATTATAGGTCTAACTATAGCATCTTCTGTATTAAATACATAAGAGTAAATTTCTTCTACTTTTTCTCTTCCTATATCATTATATCCATATCCCGTAGTCCAATTAAAATGATTATCTCCAAGCTTAGATTTTTGCATAGCCTTTAATACTTTATATTGATTGTATTCACTTATCTGATTTATCTCTTTAAATCTATCTTGTATTTTACGTTCTATGTTTTCGCTTAATTTTACGACGGATTTATCTATATCATAAAAATCAAACAGCATATCTTTAGTTTGTTCAAGCACTATATACCACCCGTTTCTTAAGTTATTTTTAACATTAGAATTTTATCACAAAGAAATAACATATTCAATTTTTTCGCAAAATAATATATAATAGTACATATAACTTCGCATAACATATCTTATGCGAAGTTATATGTACTATTAAGGGGGGTTATGATGAAATACACGACAGATGATTTGATTAGAAGTTTAAAACTCAGAAGACAACTATTTCCTATAGGTAATTATCCAATAGAGTTTAAAGAAGCTTTTGAAGTGTTTGTAGATGCTCTAATTTCAGCCCAAAAATCTATAAACACCATACAAGCCTACTATTTCGATTTAAAGACGTTTTTCGAATTTTTAATGATAAACTATGAGGACATAGAATATCTTGCCGATATACGCCCTCTAGCACTCACACGTTTTTATACATATTTGCAAACTGAAAGAAAAAATTCATATAAATCCATAGTCAGAAAAAAAATGGTACTGAATGTGTTCTTTAAATATTTAATAGAACAAGGAGTAATACTCGAGCGCCAAAATCCAATTAAGAAAGAAGAAGTAATAAAAAGCAAGGTTTCAAATAAAAAATCACCGCCTGTTTTTCTCGAAACATATGAGATAAAAAAAATATTCGATTTTATAAAAAACTCACGCTCTAATAGATTTTATAAACTAAGAAACCTTAGTATAATATCACTAATGCTTTATAGCGGGCTTAGAGTATCTGAAATTATAAGTATAAACTTAAAGGACATAGAATATGCACTTAATCACGAAATTCTATCAATTGTAGGGAAAGGAAGTAAAGAAAGAAAAATCCCAATCTTAAAAGATGAGATTTTAAACGGAAGTTTAAATCCGTTGTATCAATACTACATAGAAAGATTAAAGTTAGACATTGATACCGATGCACTTTTTATATCAACAAAAAAAACTAGACTTACAGCAAGAGCCATTCAAATGCTCATGAAAAAATATTCAACTAATACTGATTTGAACAAAACAATAACCCCTCATAAACTAAGACATACATTCGCTACTCACTTGATAAAAAATGGAGCGGATATAAGGAAGGTCCAAGAACTACTTGGGCATTCATCCATATCCACTACTCAAATTTATACACATATACAAATAGACGACTTGAAAGATACTTTAAAAGAATATAAACTTGATTTAAATTCTTTAATATAACAAAAAAACACATCTAAACTTAGATGTGTTTTTTGTTATATTACTTCTTAATATTATTATTAGAATTAATTAAATTTATATTCGTATTAGGTATTATTGTAGATACAGCATGTTTATAAATCATTTGCTGCTTACCTTCATTTTCTAAAATTATTATATAACTATCAAATCCCTTTACTCTACCCTTTAACTGAACTCCATTCACTAAAAATATTGTTATAGCTACTTTTTCTTTTCTAGCTTGATTTAAAAATAAATCCTGTAGATTCAATGTGTTGTTTTTCAAAGCTACCCCTCCTAATTATGTATATTTTATTAATATTCTATAAATTTTTTAAATTCCCTTCTATATAAGATAAAATTAATGATTTTACCTCATCTTGACTCGAAAAACCATCTAAATCTATCCATTTTGCAAAATCATACCTTTTAAACCATGTTATTTGCCTTTTTGCATATCTTCTACTATCCCTTTTTATCAACTCAATAGCATCTTCTATAGAATAATCTTCTTTTATAGCTTTAATTATTTCTTTATAACCTATAGCTTGCATAGAAGTCATTTTTGCATCATATCCCATTTCTAGAAGCTTGTTTACTTCCTTTAAAAGACCTTGATTTATCATAATATCGACTCTTTTATTTATTCTTTCATAAAGATATTCCCTATCTCTATTTAATATTATAAGAATCGGATAATAATCTTCATTAAACTTTACATCATTTTTAAAGTCACCTATTTTTTCATTACCGTCTAAACAAACTTCAATAGCTCTAATAACTCTTTTCACATTATTAGGATGTATTCTTTTTGCACTTTTTTCATCAAGTTCCTTTAATTTATTATGAAGGTATTCAACTCCATATTCATCTGCTTCTTTTTGGAGTTCATCCCTAAGCTTTGTATTTCCTTTAGATTTAGTAAAATCCATATCATATATTAAAGAATTTATATAAAGACCCGTTCCCCCTGCTATTATAGGAATTTTTCCATTTTCATATATCTCATTAATATATGTTTTAGCTCTTTTTTGAAAATCAACTACAGAAAATTCAACGTCAGGTTCAACTTCATCTATTAAATAATGTTTTACACCACACATCTCGTCTTCTGTTATTTTAGCAGTACCTATATCCATATATTTATATATTTGCATAGAATCAGCAGAAATTATTTCTCCATTAAGTTCTTTTGCTAAATTTATGGATAAATCCGTTTTTCCAACAGCAGTAGGTCCTGCTATAAATACTACCGGTATTTTCCCCATATCTCAATCACCTTTCTAATATTAAATAATTCTTTTAAACATTTTCTCGATTTCTTTTTTTGTCATCTCTACTATAACAGGTCTTCCATGAGGGCAAGTATATGAATTATTGCACCTCTTTAATTTTTCTATAAGATTATTTATTTCTATATTTTCAATTCTATCATTCGCTTTAATAGCACTTTTACAAGCCATAGATGCTATTTGTTCTTTTTTGAAATCATAATTATTAGACAATTTATCTATATTATCTATTATATCCATTATAAAATTTTCAGATTCAGGAACTCCAAATACATTAGGTACAGATCTAACTATAATAGAATTATCTCCAAATAATTCAACTTCAAAACCAAATTTCATAAATATATCTAATTTATCCTCTATAATAAACATATCTTTATTAGACAATTCCATAATCATTGGTTTTAATAACATTTGACTAGATATATTTTCAGTATTAAATTTCATTATATATTCCTCATATACAACTCTTTCATGAGCAGCATGCTGGTCAATTAAAAATATAGATTCTTTAGCTTGGCATATAATATAAGTATTAAAGATTGTTCCTACTATATTTAAATCCTTCAGTTTTTCATCTTTATATTCATATGATATTCCTTCATTAGATTCTTTAACTTCTTCTACATCAAAGTTTATAATTTCTTTTGTATTATGTTTTATAAAATCATCATTTTCTTTTTCAATTAATAATTTACTATAATCAACCTCGTTTAAATTGGTTTTCGAATCTATTTTATCCTCTGTAAGTATACTATCATTATCTATATCTACCTTACCTAAACTATTATCTATATTATTTATATATGACTTATCTAATACACTATCTATGTTTTTATTATTTTCATTTTTCATGCTATAAACAACGTTTTTCTGTTCAACACTATCTATTTTAATTTGAGTTTCATTTTGTTTAATTTTCTTCGAATCTATTTTTTCTTTATTAATATCTATTATCAAATCATCTATAGCTATAATATTTTCTTTATTATTTTGATTTTCAACTTTTTGATTGTTTGCAACATACTTAGGTATCAAGTTTGTACCGAGCAAAAGTTCATTAATCTTAATTTTTATCAAGTTAAATATTCTTTTATCATCTTCAAATTTAATTTCTAGTTTATTAGGGTGAACATTTACATCTATCTTTTGCGAATCTATGGATAGATTCAAAAAGCATATAGAATGCTTATTTATAGGAAGTATTCCCTTATAAGCTTCATAGATAGCAGCTAATATCAATTTACTTTTTACATAACGACCATTTATATATATATGTTGTAGAGTTTTATTGTTTCTATATATACTGTTATTCCCTATATATCCTTCCAATTTCAAAAAATCAGTCTCAATTTCTATACTTTTTAAATTATCAGAAATTTTTTTGCCATATATAGATCTTATAGTGTTCTTAAGATTTCTATCACCAGGACTAGTTAACATAATTCTATTATTGTTGATATATTTAAATTGAATATCAGGATTCCCTATACAAAGCTTATTTATCATATCAGTTATATTTATATTTTCGCTTGTAGATGACTTTAAGAATTTTTTTCTAGCTGGAGTATTAAAGAATAACTCTTTAACTATAATAGTAGTTCCTATAGAAGTTCCTATAGGTTCTTTACTTTTTATAACTCCACCTTCTATGCATACTTTAACCCCTATTGTATCTTCTGAAGTTCTAGTTATAAGTTCAACCCTGGCAATTGACGCAATACTAGCCAAAGCTTCTCCTCTAAACCCCAACGAATCAAGAGAGTAAAGATCATCTATCTTAGATATTTTACTTGTAGCATGTCTTAAAAATGATTTTTCAACCTGGCTCTTAGATACGCCATGGCCATTGTCCGTAATTCTTATTAATTCCTTACCACCATTTAATATTTCTATTGTTATCTTAGATGATTTTGCATCTATAGAATTTTCAACTAATTCCTTAACTACAGAAGAAGGTCTTTCAACAACTTCTCCCGCTGCTATCTTATTTATGGTATATTCATCTAGAAGATTTATTTCTTTAATCAATTAGCATCATCTCCAATTAATTTAGCCTTATTTTGAAGATTATATAAAGCATTCATAGCATCAATAGGTGTCATACCGACTATATTTAAAGATAATATCTCTTTTAATATAGATTCTTTTTCTAAAATTCCAAAACTAATTTGTTCATTTAAATCGTCTTTTTTATTATCAATACTATATTCTTCATCAGTTACAGCATTTTCTTTAACTTGAAGCGAAGAATCTTTTGCATTTTCTCCATTACCTTCTAGTTGTAACAGTATTTCATTAGCTCTACTTATAACAGCATCTGGTAATTCCGCAAGCTTCGCAACATGTATTCCGTAACTTTGATCTGCTCCACCCTTTATTATTTTTCTTAAAAAAATTATGTCCTCGCCTTGTTCTTTTACAGCTACACAGTAATTTTTAATACCAAATAACTTTTCTTCAAGTTCTGTTAATTCATGGTAGTGAGTAGCAAATAATGTTTTACATCCTATTTTTTCGTTAATATACTCTACTATGGACCAAGCTAAACTAAGTCCATCAAATGTACTAGTTCCCCTACCTATTTCATCAAGTATTACCAAGCTATTTTTCGTGGCATTCTTTAAAATATGAGAAACCTCAGTCATCTCTACCATAAAAGTACTTTGTCCTTGCGACAAATCATCACTCGCTCCAACTCTTGTGAATATTCTATCTACAATAGGTACATCAGCTTTTTGTGCAGGCACAAAAGATCCTATATGTGCTAGCAATGTTATTAAAGATACTTGTCTCATATATGTGGATTTTCCAGCCATATTAGGTCCTGTAATTATCCCAATTTTACTATCTGAAGTATTCAGTTCAGTATCATTTGGAACAAAATTTTCTTCTCCTATTATGCTTTCAACAACAGGATGTCTTCCATTTATTATACAAAGCGTATCCTCACCAGTCATATTAGGCTTACAGTAATTATTTTGATAAGCAACCTTACCTAATGAATTTATAACATCTATAAAAGCTATTGTTTTAGCAACTTGTTGAATTCTATTTATATTTTCATATAATCTATTTCTAACTTGTACAAATATACTATATTCAAGATCTTTTATCTTTTCTTTTGCATTTAAAATTTGTTCTTCAATTGTTTTTAATTCCTCAGTTATAAATCTTTCTGCATTACTAAGTGTCTGCTTTCTTATATAGTAATTTGGTGTTTCAAATTGCTTTAAATTGGATTTAGTTATTTCTATATAATATCCAAATACTTTGTTAAAACCTATTTTCAAAGATTTTATACCCGTTTTACTTCTTTCTTTATCTTCTATTTCACTTATAACAGCAGCACCATTTTTAGTTAAATCTCTTAACTTGTTTATATCTTCATCATAACTAGATTTTATTATATTACCATCTTTTAAAGTTAACGATGGTTCCTCTATTATAGATTCCTCTATTAACTTATAGATATCCACTAAATCATCCATATCATTTACTAGCTTTTTCATATGCTTAGTGTCAGATTTTCGTAATAATTCTTTTATACCTGGTATTTTTTTTATTGATTCTTTCAGGTTTATAAGTTCTTTAGGGTTTATTTTTTCAAAAGCGAGTTTTCCACACAATCTTTCTATATCGTATATGTTTTTTAATTCTTCATTAAGGTCCTCTCTCAAAGAAAAATCATCTTTTATCTCTTCTATTAAATCAAGTCTTTTTTGTATTCTTTCCTTATTGATAAGAGGTTGTTCAATCCATTTTCTTAAAAGTCTTCCTCCCATGGCAGTATTAGTTTTATCTAATACATGAAGTAAAGACCCTTTTTTTTGTTTGCTTCTTAGTGTTCGTGTAAGTTCTAAATTAAGTCGTGTAAACATATCAATAGACATAAAATCATTAGAATTATAAATAGAAATAGTACTTATATTAGAAGCTATTTGTTTTTGTGTTGAAAAAATGTAATTCAAAAGACCAATTAAACTAAATTTTATATGAATATTTTCATTTAAGTTAAGTTCATTTATATAGTCTTTAGAAAAATATTTTTCTAAAATATTATCATCATCATTGTAGTATATAAATGAATCATCATTTAAATAAGAATTATTAAGGGTACATATTGTTTTCAACTGATCAGTCTCAATATTGAAATATATAACCTCTTTAGGTTGAATTTTAGCAATTTCTTCAATCAAATTTGATTCATCTATACTAGTTGCATAAAAATCACCAGTGGTTATATCTACGTAAGATATACCTATTTTCTTATCTTCCTTATATATAGACAGTAAATAGTTATTCTTTTTATTATCTAGTAAATTTTCTTCCATTACAGTTCCTGGACTTACAACCCTTACCACATCTCTTTTTACTAACCCTTTAGAAGCGGAAGGATCTTCTACTTGCTCGCATATAGCTACCTTATATCCATTTTCAATTAATTTTGATATATATGAACTAGATGAATGAAAAGGAACCCCACACATAGGAGCTCTTTCTTCAAGACCACAGTTTTTACCAGTCAAAGCTATTTCTAATACTCTAGATGCAACTATTGCATCCTCAAAAAACATTTCATAAAAATCTCCAAGTCTAAAGAAAAGTATGCTATCTTTATAATTTTCCTTTATTTGAAAATATTGTTTCATCATAGGTGTTAATTTATCCAAATATTCTCCCTCCAATCATTAGAAGAAAAGCACTCATAATTTGAGTGCTATTCTTTGATAATTATTCCATTTAAAGAAAATCTTCTAACTTCTGCTATTTTCACATTAACTAATTGTCCTATAAGCTCACTTGGACCTTCAAAGTTGACAAGCTTATTATGTCGAGTTCTACCAGAAAGTTTTGAACTATCATTTTTACTTTCTCCCTCAACTAAAACTTCTACAATCTCATCCTTATACTTCATATTTTTTTCTTTAGCTATCTTATTAACCTCTGCTAGCAATCTATCAAAGCGATCATGCTTTACATCATCAGGAATTTGATTTTCCATATCAGCTGCTGGAGTTCCTTTTCTAATTGAATATATAAATGTAAACGCAGAATCGTACTCTACTTTTTTAACTATATCCAATGTATCTAGAAAATCTTCCTCTGTCTCTCCCGGAAAACCTATCATTATATCCGTAGATAAAGTCACACCCGGTATTTCTTCTTTTATCTTCTTTACCAAAGCTAGGTAATCTTCCTTAGTATATTTTCTATTCATTTCTTTTAAAACTTTAGTGCTTCCAGATTGTATCGGCAAATGTAAGTATTCGCATACTTTATCACACTCTTTCATAGCACATATTAAATCATCAGATAAGTCTTTAGGGTGAGATGTCATAAATCTTATCCTCTCTATACCATCTACCTTATTAAGTTCTCTTAAAAGATTTGCAAAAGAAAATGGTGTTTCAAATGTATTACCATATGAATTTACATTTTGACCTAATAATGTTATTTCTTTAGTTCCATTTTGTGCAAGATCCTTAACCTCTTCTATTATATCTTCTGGATTTCTACTTCTTTCTCTACCTCTAGTGTATGGTACTATACAGTAAGTACAGAAATTATTGCACCCATATGCTATATTTACAAATGCTTTCAATTCATATTTTCTATTACTTTTTAATCCTTCAACAACCTCTCCATCTACATCCCAAACATCTACAAGTATTTGATCACTTTCTAATGATTCAGAAAAAAGTTGTGCGAATTTATATAAATTATGTGTTCCAAAAACTAAGTTTACATGTTTAAACTTTTTCTTTATTTCTTCAACAACATGGGGTTGTTGCATCATGCATCCACAAACAGCAATAACAAGGTTTGGATTTTTTTCTTTTAGAACTTTTAAATGTCCTAAATTTCCGTATACTTTAAGTTCAGCATTTTCTCTAACCGCACAAGTATTATATATTATAAGGTCTGCCTCTTCAGTTTTATCCGTCTTATCGTATCCCATTTCATTTAACATAGCATCTAGCTTTTCAGAATCGTGCTCATTCATTTGACAACCATATGTTACTGTAAGATGTTTTTTCCTCTTTCCAGTCATTTCAAAATATCTATCATTTTGAGATTTTATAACCTCTATATATTTATCTTGTTCTCTTATTTTTTCTATCGGAACATGTACTTGTTTTCTTTTACCCAAAATAATTCCTCCTTAACCACTTCAAAGCTTCTTATATTTGTCTTTTTTGATTCAAATTTTATTATATCAAAATTAGATAAAAAAAAGAAGAGAATAAGTTGCATTCTCTTTTTTAATTTATTCACCGTTCCATCTGTATTCTCTATAAACACATAGGGGTTTAATTTTATCATACAAGTATTTATTTAAAATCAAGTATAAATATTTGTATATTGGAAATTATATCTAATATAACATATCAATAAGGAGATAGGTTTAAATGATCATAATACTAGTTAGAACTTTAATATTATATATATTTGTACTTATAAGTGTACGTATTATGGGTAAAGGTGAGTTGTCAGAAATGCAACCTTTCGAATTAGTGGTTACATTGATGATAGCTGAACTTGCATCACTTCCTATGGAAGATACTAAACTTCCTCTAATTAATGGAGTTATAGCTATTTTTACTATATTATTTGTTCAAATCACTATATCTTTTATAAATTTAAAAAGCGAAAAAGCTAGAGGATTTATATGTGGAAAGCCTAGCATACTAATAAACAAAGGTGTTATAAATGAAAAAGAACTTATGCGACTTAGAATTAATATGAATGACTTAATAGAGCAATTGAGAACAAAAGACTACCCTGTAATAAAGGACGTTGAATACGCTATATTAGAAACAAGCGGAGATTTAAGCATAATTCCAAAACCAAATAAAAGACCTCCTACAGTCGAAGATATTAACGCCTCACCAGTATATGAAGGTCTACCTACATCTTTAATAATAGACGGGAAGATAAATTTCGGAAATTTGACATATCTTAATCTTGATGAATCTTGGTTGAAAAACATATTAAAACAAAACAATATATCTACTATAGAAGAGGTATTTTTTTGCAGTATAGATGAAAACAATGATGTTTTTGTACAGAAAAAGTTGAGTAAAGGAGATATTTAAATGAAGTCTTTTATTGCATCTATCATAGCTACTATTATAATAATATTCTCTTGGAATTATATATACAACCATTATGTAGATAATTATTGTATAGACTCTATAAAATCTTTAGAATCTATATCTAATTATATAGATAAAAGTCATTGGAAAAATGCTAATAATGAAATTTTAAAATTGGAGAAGAGTTGGAATCGTATGAGAAAGACTTGGAGTATATTTCTAGATCATCACGAAATTGATAATATTGATATAGCCATGGCAAAACTTTTAAAAAATATCGAACTTAAAAATTTAAATCTTTCTTACGAACAATTACAATCTCTTAAAGAATTTTTCAAAATAGTATCTGAAAATGAAAAATTAACACTTACAAATATATTATAATATTTAGACTTATTAAAAATAAAAGGATATAAAAAAGATAATGTATTATCTTTTTTATATCCTTTTTATTTTCATATAATCAAACTATTCATGAATGGAATTTTTATAATAAGAATATATTTTGTTCTTCACACTTCTCTATCATTTCTTTTGGCCAAATAGAAGCTTGTACTTCTCCTATATGAGCTTTTCTTAAGAAGAACATACAGATTCTAGACTGTCCTATTCCACCACCGATTGTTAATGGTAATTTGTCTTCTAATAACATTTTATGAAACTCAAATTCTTTTCTTGATTCGCATCCTGCTAAAGAAAGTTGTTTTTCTAAAGCTTTTTTATCTACTCTTATTCCCATTGAAGAAAGTTCAAATGCACTTTCTAATACAGGGTTCCAAAATATTATATCTCCATTTAAATCCCAATCATCATAATCAGGTGCTCTTCCATCATGTTTTTCTCCTGATTCTAATAAATCTCCTATTTTCATTATAAATACAGCGCCTTTTTCTTTTGCAATTGCACTTTCTCTTTCTTTAGAAGTAAATCCTGGATACTTATCTTCTAATTCTTGTGATGTTATAAAGAAAATTTCTTTAGGAAGAATTTTTTCTATATCATATAATTCATACATATGTTCTTCTGTTTCTTTAAAAACACTGTATATAGTATTAACTATATCTTTTAGATACATTTCACTTCTATCTTCTTTTGTTATAATTTTTTCCCAATCCCATTGATCCACATAAATTGAGTGTAGGTTATCTAAATCTTCATCTCTTCTTATAGCATTCATATCTGTATATAAACCTTCATGTACATCAAATTTATATCTAGCTAAAGCCATTCTCTTCCACTTAGCTAAAGAATGTACTATTTCTGCTTCTGAATGATTGTCTCCTCTAACATCAAATGATACAGGTCTTTCTACACCATTCAAGTTGTCATTAAGACCCGATTCAGGCTTTACAAATAAAGGTGCTGATACTCTAGTTAACTTCAATCTATCTGATAAGTTTATTTGGAAAAAATCTTTTATTTGTTTTATAGCAATTTCAGTTTCTTTAAGTCCTAATTTAGGCTCATATCCTGTAGGTATTATTAATCTTTCTAACATAATGTCTATTCCTCCTAGTTATTGTTTAATTTAAATTTTAGTATTTATAAGACTATTATTCATCACTTTGTTTAAACATGGCCATGTTTTTTTGTAACAAAAAAACCTTTCATCTCTATATAAATATAGAGACGAAAGGTTTGACTTCCGCGGTACCACTCTAATTAGCTCTAAGCTCTCCTTAACAAGTACGAAGTTTATATAAAACTCGATACTGTCTAACTATAACGGTTTAGATCCGTCTAAGCCTACTCTCATACGATTTCAGTTAGAAACTCAGAGACGTTCTTCGCTATATCTTTTATATCGATCTCTCACCACCATCGATTCGCTGAAATAAAATCAATATAGTTACTCTTCTCTTCATAGTCTTTAAATAAATTGTTTATCTTTAAAATGTATTATATATTTATTATTTCCAATTGTCAATATAATAATATTTTTTTATATATAAAGTTTATAATATTTAGGAATATATATATAATTGTTTGCATATATTAAAACAAATCCAGTAGATAACATTGATAAAAGGACCACAGTATCAAATATTTTTAAGCAACAGAGCCCGTAGGACTCGTTGGCTACATGAGTTATGCCATGGCATAAAGCAAATTTTTTATTAAAAAGGGGGACAAACATATGAGGAAAATATTTGTTTTTTTATTTGCTTCAATTTTAATATTTAACTTAACAGGATTCACATTCAAAGATAAACAAGAATATATATCTACAGGTTACTACAATGGAATGATCGATGATAACTCTATAGAAGTCTCATCAAATAATGAAACACTAGTATTGAGGCTAACATCTAAATTGAAACCCTACTTTATTAAAAATATATTAAATGAAAATAAATATGTAGAATTTAAATACTATAAAAATGAATACAATCAATTTATCCTAATATGTATAGATTTTAAAAATAATTAATTAACATTAAAAACGTTATGTAAACTATTTATTTTTGCTGAATAGTTTATTAAAACTTGTTGGTTTATTTTTACATTCTTCTTTTTGAATTAAAATTTCAACTTTAGAATTAAGTTCATATATCATATTCATTAACCTTTTATTTTCTGATCTTAATTGATTATTCTCAACTTTTATTAAATTTATTAATTTTTCTATTTGTCCATCAATTTTATCATTTAAACAGTTATTAAAATTATCTAATAATATATCATTATTGTTTTTGAATAATTCATTTGTAAAATTTGTTATATATTTTTCAAAATTTCGCCTTATATCATTTTGAGCTTCTAAAGAAATATAGCTATTGTTTGTTATAGAATTTTTTATTGTATTTTCCAAATCCTCGTTATATTTATTAGTTCGATCTAATAAAATTTGTTTTTTATTCTTTTTTCCATTTTTTAATTTTAATATTTCTTTAAACTTGTTAATATCTTCAACAGAGTATCTTCTATGTCCTTTTTCATTTCTTTGAACAGGTATATTATATTTTTCTTCGTATTTCCTAAGTGTAGACTGAGAAATATTTATTATTTCCGATGCTTCTTTAGTAGTATATAAACTATTATCAAAATTATTGTAATGTATATTAGTTGAATTATTAGTCATTTTTCACCTCCTATATTGATGCTATAGCTTAAAAGCATACTATAAAACTGTATATTAAAAGTACATATATTGTCAAGTAAACAATATATGTACTTTTAATTCTATTTTTTATTCTGCAAATGCTGCTTGCATTTTTTTATAAACATCTCTATATTTTTATCTTCCTCTTCTATTTTTTCTTCACACATATTTCCTCTGCCCAATCTATCACAAGTTCCAAATAAAGCTAATTCCTCAAAAGTTGTTTCAGATAACATTTCATCTATTTGGGCAAAAGGTAAATCTTTTACTACAAATAATAAGTGCATATGCCATCTTACAAGAATACATACTTCATTGATAAATTTATCATCATCTGTAAATTCAATTAAGAACTCTCTTGCCAATTTTGCACCTATACAATCATGGTTATATGATGTTATCTTCTTTTTACTTACTTTAGTTGTAGATGGCTTTCCTATATCATGAAGCAAAGCTGCCCACATAAATCCTCTAGGATTCTTACTCAATATCTTTTTATCAGCAGCAACATCAAGTACCATCATAGTATGATTCCATACACTTCCTTCAGGATGATATTTCTCAGATTGAGGAGTATCTTCTAATTTTTTTAACATCGAAAATGGATATTCATCTAACATATTATCATTTTTAATTTTATTAAAATATACTGAAGGCTTACTATCATTTAATAAATGATGATCCCATTCTTTGAATATTTCTGTCTTAGAACTCATAAAAAACCTCCTAAAAAATCTAGTTTATATCTATGAAAATTTCATTTCATTTTTAAAGCCAATTGCTATTTATAATACAATCTATTTTTATTAAACCATTTAATATTAATATTATCCCATACAAATATAATAATATTTATTTGCATAGTAAATTCCAAAAACTATACTGTAAATTCAATAACTAATTTAAAATATAAAAATTTCAAATTATAAATAACTATATTAGTTTCATATAAATCTAGGATTTACAAAATTGGTTTATATGAACTTTTTAGCTTAATATTCCAGAATATATTCATTAGAATCGGTTATTATAATAGTACAACGAGAAATTAATAAGCAACTACATAAATTGCAGAGATGTATAAATCTATATGATTTTAAGCACTCATGCATTGTAGTTTAATTATTAAATTCTTGTTTAATATAAAAGAAAGCTTAGAATGAATTCTAAGCTTTCTTATTATATTTATTTGACATAATCATAATTCGATATATATTTATCTAAATTTCTTTGAAATTCAAATTTATTATTCATGTAATCAAGTTCTTTATTCATCATATCTATTTTAGCATTTTCAATATCCATTTTACTCAATCTACCATATTCAAAAAGATTGTATTTATTTTCAAGAATAGTTTTAGAATTCTTTAAAATTTGTTCGTTATCATTTAATTTTTCTTTTGATAAGATGAGTTGAGAATATTCATTTTCCAATTCATTTTTTATTGAAATTTCTTTTTCTTTATATGATTCTTTATAATTGTTTAAAGTTCTCTCTTCCTCTTGATATATGTATGTATTTGGAGTATATTTAATTTTAATATTATTTAAATTTAAATTTTGGATTTCATAACTATTTTTTAGATTTATGTAATCATATCTATTTTTCAAAACCATATCCATAATATTTTCAGGTCTTTGTATATTTTCAATATCAAAATCTTTATCTATATCATCTAATACAACAACATATCTTTCATTCATTTCATGCGCCATTAATTGATTTAAGCTATTATATAAGTTTTCTAATTCAATTTTTTTAGTGCTTAATGATGTAACAAATTCATCATATTTATTTTGACTACTTTCTAAATCAATATCTGAAATTTTACCAAGTTTATTTTTCAACTTTAATATTTCTAGTTTTTTAGATTCATGCTCCATATTCTTTTTTGCTATGTCTAACTCTTTTTGCTTAATTAAAATATCTTGAAATGAAGTTAATACTTTTCTTTTTATTTCTTTTTCATCTTCTTTTAATTTTATTTCATTACTTTCTATTTTCATATCAACTTCTTTACTTTTATCCCCTGATTCATATTTATAATCTTCCAGTGTAGCATCCCATTCTGAGCTTGATTTTCTATTTTTCACTTGCTTTTCTTGCCTTTTTGTTTTCCAACGTTCATCGTGCAATGTCTCCAAGCTTCTATTATCTTCTTTTAATATATTTGAATTTAATATAGCTTCACTCTGAGCTTTTTCCAAAGTTAATATATTATTCTGCATATCATTTGCAAATGCTTTAAATTTTATAATTGAATTAAAAAGTGTAAATACTACAATCATAATAAATAACACTATACGTCTATTCTTTTTCATATTAACCTCCAATCAATCTATAATCTACTCGTATCTAAGCGCTTCTATAGGATCAAGCTTAGCCGCTTTATTTGCAGGATATAATCCGAAGAAAATTCCAACAATAGCGGAAAACGAAACACTTATTAGTATATATTTAATAGGAACACTAGGATTCACTTTCAAAATTAATGCTGCTATATTAGACACTCCAAGACCCAATGTAACTCCTATTAATCCACCTAATCCTGATATTATCATAGATTCGACTAAAAACTGAAGCAGTATATCTTTTCTTTTAGCTCCTAGAGCCTTTCTTATTCCGATTTCTCTAGTTCTTTCAGTTACAGAAACCAACATTATATTCATAACACCTATTCCTCCAACTAATAAAGATATAGCAGCTACTGCTCCTATTCCTAAAGATATTTTACTTAATACATTATCAACTATATTCATTTCACTTTTTGAAGATTTCGCCTCATATAGATTTTCCTTATTTTTGATTCTAGATACATATTTTGAAATTTTATCACATGTTGAATCAATATCAATTTTTTCAGATAATTGAGCCTGAACATAACTATATAAACCATCATACTGTACAATGCTTACAGGAGCATAAAGTAAAGTTGTATCTTCTTTGTTGAATTTATCAAATATTGAAGGTGGATCTTGATATACACCTACTATAACAAAAAGTTGTCCAGAATCTCCACTTTCTATCTTTACAGTTTCTCCAACTACATTTGCTCTTTTAAATAATTTAAGAGCTAGTTTTTTATTTATAACAGCTACAGATCTTCTTCCTTTAATATCGACTTTATTCAAAAATCTTCCATTTATAATATTTACTTTTCCTACATATTTATAATCTTCATTTGTTCCTTGTATATCTACACCTGCAACTGATTTGTTTTTCTTAGCTTTCCCAGATCCCCAAGTAACAGGGGATATATATTCAATTTCTTTTGAAAATGCATTCTTTATTTTTTCAAGTTCACTATCGTTTAAAAAATCAGTAGATCTTATTTCATCACTCCAATTTAAACGAATAGTTACTCTATGTGTACCAAAACCTTCAAATTCTTTACCTATACTTGCTTTACCAATCTCTCCTAGAGTCATTATTGTAATAACAGAGCTAATACCTATTATTATACCAAGCATTGTCAAAAAAGATCTCATCTTATTTGCTCTTAGACTGGATATCGCTAGCTTAAAATTTTCTAAAAAAAACAAGATAATAACCTCCAATCTAAAAATTTATAATCTATTTTTAACAAGTTCATCTTTTATTAAAACACCATCTTTAAAAGCGACTATTCTTTTACAGTGTTGTGCAATTTCAGGTTCATGTGTCACAAGTATTATTGTTACACCCTCATCGTTCAACTTCTTAAAAATTTCCATTACCTCATCTCCTGATTTTGAATCAAGATTTCCTGTTGGCTCATCAGCTAAAATTAAAGGAGGTTCATTGGCTAATGCTCTAGCAATTGCAACTCTTTGTCTTTGACCTCCAGACAATTCATTAGGCATATGATGTATTCTGTCCTTTAATCCAACTTTTTCTAAAATCGCAACTGCTTTCTCTCTTCTCGCATTTTGACTTTTTCTAGCATATAAAAGCGGTAATTCTACATTTTTTAGCGAAGATGTTCTTGGAATAAGGTTAAATGACTGAAATACAAATCCTATTTTCAAATTTCTTATATTTGATAACTCTTCTTCATTTCTATCTTGTATAGGTATTCCATCAAGCAAATATTCTCCAGAAGTTGGTTTATCAAGACATCCTAAAATATTCATAAAAGTAGATTTACCTGATCCAGAAGAACCCATTATTGCTACAAATTCTCCTTCTTTTATAGTAAGAGAAACATTTTTTAGCGCAGGAACTTTTATATCTCCATTTTGATATACTTTTTCTAGATTTTTAACTTCTATCATTTTTATACCTTCTTTCTAACTACTTCATAGTAGAGACTTTCATTCCATCTATGAAAGTTTCATTAGGATTAAGAGCTACTTTATCACCAGGCTTTATATCTTTTGATATAACCTGTACAACTAAATCACTTTGAATTCCCAATTTAACAGGGATTTCCTTTAACATTTCATCTTTTACCACAAATATACAATTAGTTTTATCTGGTTTTTCATAGATTGCTTCGTAAGGAAGAACTAATGCATCTTTTTGTTTCTCCGTTTCTATTTTAGATTCAATTACAAGTCCTGGTCTTAGCCCTTGTATATTCCCAGTTAAATCTATTTCAACAGGAATTATTATTTGTTTACCTGAAGCAGAACCCTCTTTTATTTTTGCAGTTGGATAGATATTAGTTATCTTTCCTTTGAAAGTAGCATCAGAAAGAGATTCCGTAGTTAAGTTTATTTCTTGTCCTTTATATAATTTACTGATATCAAATTCATTTATGTCAAATGTTGCTTTTAAATTATTTAGATCCTCTATAACGAATATTCCTCCAGCGCCTTTAGGAATTGATCCAATTTTTGCATTAACGGCTGTAACGGTTCCATCAATTGGACTTTTTAGTGTTGATTTACTTAAATCATCTATTTTTTGTTCTAAATTCAACTTTTTAAGTTCCAATGATTTTGCATCAGAATCATTATTTTTTTCTCTTATAGCTTTATTTAAATCTGCTTTTATTTTATCTAAATTGTTTTGAGATTTTTTATATGTATTATAATCAGAATCAAGTTCATCCTTACTGATGCTTCCTAATTCATATAATGATTTAGAACTTTCATATTTGTTTTGAGCAATTTCAAAATCCATAGTTTGATTTTCTATATCTTTTTGCAAGGATAAAATTTGTTCTTCACTATTTTTTTCTTTATATTGAGCTTCTTGAATTTCAAATTCAAGTTTTGCAGATTCAATATCTTGATTTAATTGTTTCATATCAAAGGTTGCTAATTTATCTCCTCTTTTTACTTTGTCTCCTTCTTTCACAAATATATTATCTACTATATATGTAAGATCTGAAGATATTTCTGAATTTACTTTACTTTTTAATTCTCCTTTCACATATATATTAGAACTTATATTACTTTTTTTTATATCAGTTGTTGTTACTGACATATCATCACTTGATCTTGATGTTTTAAAATTTAGTACTGCAAATAATAAAATAACTAAACTTATTGATATACCTATTATTTTCTTTTTTCTTGTCATTTGGTTTACCTCCCACATTAGATTAATTACATGGAATAAATTGTAATTTTTTTGTTTTATAGTATGATTATAACATTTTAGTATTTTGTTTTGCTTAAAATTTTCTTAAATTTTTCTTAAATTTTGTATTATTTACAAAAAAAATAGTAAAACAACACATAATGTGTTGTTTTACTATTTTTCAATTTCACTATTGTCTATTAATTCTATAATTTCAGGATCATTGTTTTTACTATTTCTATTATTTCTATTTTTTTTCTTTTTATTTAGTTTTGGTTCACTTTCAATTTCTTCATTAAGGCATTCTATATTTTCTTCTCTTACTTCATTATGTTTTTTTTCATCGCAGTTTTTACATTTTGATTTTTTTACTTTTTTACTTACTTTTATTTCTTTTTTATTGTGCTCGTCAGTTTTATGATTTTTCTTATTTTTTTTGAAAGCTTTAAATAAACTCATAATTTACCTCCTTATTATTAAGTACATATTATTTTATGTTTTATGGTTTTATGTTGTTACATTTATATTTCAATAATTTTTCTTTTTATTTCTACTAGGAATAATATATTTTAAAAGATGCCATTTGCATTAATGCAAATGGCATCTTTCAAAATATATTATTCTGTATTTGGTTTTTCTGAGTACATGTCCATAATGCATGATCTATTCCCCTTGATATAAATTCAGACATCTTCATAATTAATTGTAATCTTGTATTTTGTAAAACCATAAATTCCATGAAACCAGATACATTCACTATTCCCAATATATTTATATCTCCTACAGAAGGTAATTTTTTATTTACTCCCGCTCCAGGTTTTAATGCCCCATTTGATACTTTAATACATCCTACCCTGTCAGATGCTCCTAAACATGCATCTATGGCTATTATAAACGGGCTTTCATAATGGTTATTTATATATTCAATTGTATCATTTAGATTTTTTGCATGAACAGGTTCTTCTAATGTTCCATGTATATATATTTCTTTGTATTTATTTATTTTATTTTGAAGCTTGTACCCAATTAACGGTCCCAATGAATCCCCTGTACATCTATCTGTGCCTATGCATAATATAACTATTTCTTTATGTTCTTTTTTATAATTTCCTTTAATATAAGTTTTGAGTATATTAGGAAAATGTATGTAAGCATTATTATCTTTTATATTTATCTCATTCAACTATATTCACCTACCTTTTTTCTTACAATACAAGTTTTTCCTGAATATACGAAAAAAATTCATCTATATTGAATATAGATGAATTTTTTTAATAAATACCTTTTATTCATTATTCATTATTTTATAGTTTTCTTATCTGTTTTAATTATGTTTTTAAAAAATATGCAGCTAAATATTATAAATGCTATCAAAAATCTTATAGCTAAAAAATTGTATGTTTGCAATTCAGATAATGAATTTTTTGTCAGTATGAAAGAAGTTCCCCATCCTATAGTTACAAATAGTAATGCTAGGTCAGCTTTTAATTGTCTACGCATCATAAACTCCCCCTTATTACTTTCTTTTCATTTATATAATTAAACTTCTATTAATAACTCCCTTTAAACTATATTTATCCGAAAGCTAAAAATTCTAAAACTCCATCTGAATTAAGTTTCGATTTATATATTCAAAATTCATATTGTTATTCCTTGAAAGATTTTATTTGTCATAGTAAAATATACTCTACACTATATAAGTATAAAGGATGTGTAATAATTTGCGTTGGTTTGATAAAAGGTATCATTCTCTAAATTTTGAACTTAGAGAAATATTTAATGAAAAAATTTTTAAATTATCACTAGATGGTGGATTTACTTGTCCTAATAGAGATGGGAAAATCGGTTTTAATGGATGTATATTTTGTAGCGATAGGGGTTCTGGAGAATATGCTTCAAATAGAGTTTTATCTATAGATAAACAGATTGAAGATCAAATTAATCTACTAAGTAATAAATGGCCTAATGGAAAATATATTGCCTATTTTCAAAATTTCACAAATACTTACGCTGATGTTGATGTATTAAGAAACAAGTATGAAGCAGCTATCAATTGTGATGATATAGTTGGTATTGCAATAGCAACAAGACCAGATTGCTTAGATGATGATGTTATACAGTTACTAAGTGAATTAAGTAAAAAAACATATCTATGGATTGAACTAGGACTTCAAACTGTACATGATGAAAGTGCTGGGTTTCTAAGAAGAGGATATCCTTTTTCTTTATTTGAAGAAAAAGTCAAAAAATTAAGGTCTTATAATATAAATGTTGTAACACATTTAATATTAGGTATTCCAAATGAAACAAAAGAGATGATTTTTGAATCAATTTCAAAAATTTCTAGTATGGATATTCAAGGAGTAAAGCTACACCTTCTCCATATAATCAAAGGTACTGATCTTGAAAAATATTATAATTCAACTAAATTTAATCTGTTAGAAAAAGAAGAATATATTCATTTGATTTGTGATATTTTAGAGAGGTTGAATCCTGATATAACAATTCATAGATTGACAGGAGATGGGTCTAGGGATACATTGATCGAGCCGTGGTGGAGTCTTGATAAAAGAAGTATTTTAAATGGTATAGACAAAGAACTTTCAATTAGAAATTCATATCAAGGTAAATATTATTTATCCAAAAACTAAAAATCATAAAGTTAAACTTAAAATCTAGAATGTAAATTTTATGTGGGGATAACAATTATTTTCATTTATTAACCCCACATAATTTAAAGTTACCTTCAAAATATTTAATATTATATACTCATATATCTTCCATTTATGCCCAACCACTCAACTTGTTTTTTATAGTCTGGCATTATTTTTGCAACCATCTTCCAGAATGATTTAGAATGATTCATATGAGCCATATGGCTCATTTCATGAACTACAACATAGTCTATAACTTCAACTGGAGCCATTATCAATCTCCAATTGAACTGTATATCTCTATTCGAATTACATAGCCCCCAAAATTTATTTGATTCTACAACACTTATTGATTTAGGTTTTGATTTGAAATTTGATTGATGATATGCTGTTCTCTTTTTTACGTTTTTTAAACACTCTTTTTTTAAATAACTTTCTATAATACTTTTTATTTGTTCATCTTCTTCATTTTGAGTATTTATTATAATACTATCTTTTTGTATATATATATTACTTTTTTCTAGATTTTTATCTAAAATTACTTTTATAGAATATTTTTTACCCATATATAAAACTTGTTTATCATTTGGTTTATAAATATCTTGTTTTTGAGATAATCTTCTTATCTCATCTAATTTCTTTGAAATCAAATCAAGTTTTGACTCCACGATATTCATCACTTGATCCTGATTAGCTTCTTTTGGAACCAATACCCTTACTTTAAGGTCATAATCTATTTTAATACTAATGCTCTTTCTTTTCTTATATTCTATTAATATATTTATTTCTTGACCATTATAATTTATTATCATAATTATTACTCCTATTAAGTCTGTATCATATTCTTTGTAAAATTTATAGCTGTATTATCGTTTAAGATTTTATCTAAGCTGTATATCAAATCACTTTTTTCTTTCTCATTTATATTTATATTATTTAATATTTTATCTTTAATTTCTAATATTTGATTATTTTTAGTTTGTAAAACCTCATCATATTTATCTTCCATTTGAGACCAATTTTTGTTTAATAGATTTATTAAAGATGCCATTTCATCAGAACTTCCAGCTATTCTATTAAATAACAATAAATTCAAGGCTAAAACTTCCGGAATTTCCTTATGACTGTATCTTAGTTTATGATCTATTTCTCCATACCCTTCTTCAAATATTGTTCTAACTTGAATTTCTGCAATAACCTTTTGATTTGTTGGAAAAAATTCAATTAAATAATGAACTGAACGATATCCTGATTTTCTAGAATTAATTTCAATTCCTAATTCTTTGAATTTTTCAGTATCATCTCCATCTCTAACGTTTGCTGTTATTTCTATTACTTTCCATGTTTTCATTATAAATTTATGTATTTCTTCCCAGTCTTCTTTGAATATGTGTATTGCTCTAATTCCTATTAAATCAGTTATTTCTTCCTTATAGTTATCTACGGAAAAAGAGAATTCTTGTCCATATTTTTCTTTTCTACTAGGAAGTTTTCTTATTATTTTTTCTATAAGTCTATCTGGGTCTTTTACTCTAGATTTAACAGAGTGTATATTTTTATGTGTTCTAAAAATTGTAGCTATAAAATCAGCTTGACTTTCATAGCTCTTTTTATATTCATTAAAATCATTATATATATCATTTATCACTTTCCAGTCTATATTCGTATTTTTCATTTTGTCTGTCAAGTGGTATTTCACTAAAAATTCTTCTTTATTTATTATCATTTATTTTCTCCTTTGTATAGTTTATTATCTTCAATTCTTTAAATCCAGTATCTTTACAATGTTCTCTTTTAAAAACAAAATCTTTTGATTCCCCTATAACTATTTCGGCGGTTGTATATATATGACATCCATGCATAAGGTGTCCTCCTATACAAACTCCCTTATCATTTGCCAAAGATATATGTAAGTGAAGTCCATCTTGCGATAGTGTACCTTGCAAAGATATTATTTCAAATTTTTCGTTATATTCTTTTATTATATCTTCATCTGCTAATCTTATTTTTGCACAATTCAAGCTACCTATGCAGGTCATAACTATTCCTGACTTAATATTTTTTTGATGAACAAAATTTTCCATTTCCTTCTTTAAGTCTTGTCCAGGTTTCATTCTAATAGCATAATATCGCATTAATATATCCTCCATTTTTATACAATTCATTTAGCTGTTTTTAATGTTATATGCCCTATAAATTTCATAAACACTCCTTTGATATGTTATTTTATAAAAGTCTATTATTTATTTTATCATAAATATAAAACCTCCTAAACTAGATTTTATAACAGCGTTTTATCGCCTTATCTAACTTAAGAGGTTCATATTTCATATTAATGCATCAAATATTTCAGGTCTTGGATTAGGTATTACAACTTTATTTATAAGCATACCACTTTCAATACTTTTTCTAGCTCCAGCTTCAATAGCTTCCGTTACAGCTGATACATCTCCTGTTAATACTACATATGATTTACCACCAATTCCAGTTCCAAGTCGTATATCAAGTAAACTTACATTTGATGCCTTCGCTGCAGTATCAGCTCCAACTATAGATGCGGTTATACTAAAATATTCTAATACTCCTATTGCATTTAATTCTGCACACTCATTAGCCATATTTATAGTTTTTATAACCTGTGGATGAACACTAGGTATTATGAGTTTATCTACAACAAAGCTTTCTCCTACATTTTCGCCCACTTCTATAGAAGATTTTACAGCACCTACATCTCCTGTTATCAATACACAGTATTTACCTGGACATCCACTCTTGGCAAAAACAAGTTCGCACTCAGCAGCTTTAATCATTGCATCTGCTACTTCTATGCCCTTAGCTATACTATTTAATTCTAAAAAACCTATTGTTTTCATTATTCATCACCTGCCTGTTTAGCTTGTATACCTATATTTTCTGATATTTCAATTACAATACCTGATATACTGGCATGTATATTAGCTCCCATTTCATCAATTTCACAAGTAGCTATTAGTTGTCCCTTTTCAACAAACTGGAGCAAGTTTACTATAGGTATTGCACTAATTCCTATATGCTGTTTAAGAGGTATACTTACCTTCTCAATTTGTAATTCATCATATAATTCAACTTTTTTATTATAGTATTTTTTCAATCCCATTCTATTTACAATATTTTTAGATGGAACTTTTCTATAATCTCTAAAAGGATGATCTTTTAATATTTTTTCGTTTCTTTCATATTTAATATTATTTTTTACTAATTCTTTTTTTATATATGAGTTTACTCTTTTTGGTGATAATCCCATAGGACATGCATACGTTTCACATATTCCACACTCACTACATATAAGTGCTTCCTTTAAGATTTGATTTTGAGATTTTATATTAGGTCTAAAAGCCATATACCTCATAATTTTATGAGGTCTGATTTTATGACCTATTTGATTTCTTGGACACATATCAGTACAATAAGAACACTGTATACAACTAGATTTTGCTCTATTTAAAATTTGGGTCATTGATATTGAAGCTTGGTTAGAAATAAAACTATTTTCTTCAATAACAATTATTCCTGATGTAGTTTTAGTAACATACAGATTTTCCACTTCAGATTTATCGTAAACCGTCCCCATCATAGGTCCACCTGAAATAATCTTATAATTATCTGTTATACTACCTTCTGCTGCTTTTATACATTCTCCAAAACTTGTTCCTATTGGAACCTTAAGTATTCTAGGTTCTTTTACATTACCCGTAACTGTTATATATTTATCTGTTACTGGGATGTCTTTAGTAGCATCAGCAATATTTAATACAGTTCCTATATTCGATACTACTGTTCCTACATTCAATGGTATTCCACTCTCGGGAATTATCTTACCTGTAACTTCAAAAACCAATACTTGTTCATCTCCTGCCGGATAAAAATTATCTAGAAAGTGTAATTTAACAGATGAATTCATTTTTTGTATACTAGCTGATAGAATTTTTATTTCTTCCTCGTATACTCTTTTAAGAGCTATTACTATATTTTTAGCATTTATCTGATTAGCTATAATATCTATTGTTTTTATAATCTCATCTGAATAATTTCTAATTATATATTTATCTGTTTTTAAAAGCGGTTCACATTCTGCTGCATTTATTATAAAATCATCCACCGTGCAGTTTAACTTAATATGAGACGGAAATCCTGCACCTCCACATCCAACTACTCCACAATTGTATATCTTATTTATAATATCCATAGCCATCCCTACTTTAATCCATTTTATTTAATTCTACATTGTCTATTATAGCAACAATAGCTGCATCGATTAAAACATCATTTTTTAAGCCAACTTTTTTAGCAGTACTTCCATTGACAACAAGTACGCGATCTCCATTCCCTGCTCCAATTACATCAACAGCAACAAATATAGAATTATCATTTTGAATATTTTCAGACACCTTTTTAACAACCATAAGTTTTAATCCATTTAAACTATTTTCTTTTTTTGTAGCCCAAACACTTCCAACAACCTCGCAAATAAGCAATAATATCACCTTCAATCTATAGCTTTATATTATATTTAAATAAGCTTATATAAATATAAGCTTATTTTTTTTCTCTGCAAATACATCTTTTGCTAAAGGTGTTACAATACATCCTTTTTTAAGCACTATTTCAGATGATAGTTTAGATATATCTTCAGCTATTTCAAATGTTATCAATTTTTTGTGAGTAGACAAACTTTTCAATTCGAAATTTGCAGAGTTATTTATACTCAATACTTTGGTTATATATTTCTCAGTAACTACATTTATACCTAACTTAGATATCTTGCTTACATAATCATTCATCATATCGTAAAAATTCTTATTGCATACATCTTTATATTTATTAAATTCAATGTTGTCTTTTAATATCATTATATTTTTATCATTCAAAAGACCATATATTACACATTTAGTTGTTTTATTTGAATATTTTCCAAATGATATATCCACCAAATCATTATTACTTAAATTAGTTAAAATAATAAAATCATATTCATGTATTTTATCAACATTCTCAAATTCCTCTACATAATCAACTTCATAATCGCTTATATTATAATCATTTTGTTTAGATATAAGTATTTTTGGTTTTTTTTTTCATCTTTCAAACTATTGTATATCTCCTTCATAACAGCCTCTGTTAAAATATCCAAATTGATATTCACTGATAGCTATCCCCCTTTACTAAATATCCTTTACAATTTTTGCAAACACTTTTTTATTATATCCACAAGCATTTGCTTCATCGTAATCTATATGCATACTGGTTTTGTATTTATCACAAACCCTTATAGTAACATCATCAAATATCAATTTTCTATTAGACATTATTTGAACTTTTACAATATCGAGATCCTTAAGATTAAGTTTTTTTGCATCTTTAGGAGTCATATGTATATGTCTTTTAGCAACTATCACTCCTTTATCAATTTTAATACTAGATTTTTCAGATTCAATTCTTATTCCAGGTGTATTATCTAGATCTCCACTTTCTCTAATCGGAATATTAATACCCAATATTTTAGAATCTGTAAGGGATACTTCTACTTGAGTATTTTTTCTTAAAGGACCCAGGATAGCTACTCTTTCTATAAATCCCTTAGGTCCTACAATCCTAACCTTCTCTTTACAAAGATACTGTCCTGGTTGAGATAAGTCTTTTTGTTTTTCTAAAATATATCCATTTCCAAATAAGATATCCATACATTCTTTATTTAAATGAATATGTCTTCCGGATGCTTCTACATTAATAAAGTTTAAATCTTTTATTTTATCAAGAACCGTATCTACTACTTTTTGTATCAATATATCATTCATTAAATCATCCCTAATCATAGTTTCCTTTTAAATACTTAAAAATCATAATATACATTAAAGAAGATAACCTGTTTAAAGCCTTTATTATATCTTCTCGAACTACCTTACCTTCTTCATTTTTAAAAGCACTATATGCTACAAGCTCGGTTTCTCTAACCAAACTTCTTAAAGAGTTTAATATCACCACAACTTCTCCTAATTTATAATCTATAGTAAATAAATGATCTATTCCAAAATATTTTTTAGGATGATGTGAAATATCTCTCAATTCAGTTTCATTCATATTTAATAAATTAAATTCTTCTATTGCTTCATCTATAATTTCACATTTTAATATATTTCTAACAAAATCTAATATTTCTTGTAGATCTTTTACAAGTTTATCTAATTTCATTTTATCAGCATATATCTGAGCCTTTAATATTTCACTTTGGAGCGAATCTAATTTACCTCTTAGCTTTATAAGCTTATTATCTTTAAACACAAGCTTATTTTTATAAAGTTGAGTCATATATTCAGGTTTTTTATCTAAAAATCCTCCATATTCTGTTATATACTTATATCTACTAACATTAATATCTTCATTTTCTTTGTCAATACATTTTTCATCATCAACATATTTAAGTTTTATCTTGTTCTCCTTCAAAAAAGATATGGCAAGGGGTGTAATTATTACACCCTTCTTGACTTTAAATTCATCAAACGGCTTTAATTCCTTATTTTTTATTCTATTTTTTATTTCACTCTCAGTAAGTATACTCATAAAAGCCACTTCCTTAAATTAACATTATAAAATTCACATCATGCCATACATGAATCATGTGTCCAATTACATATTTATTCTACATATTTTGGAAGTATATTTTCTACTTCTGAATGTGGTCTTGGTATTACATGTACTGATACTAATTCTCCTACTCTTTCTGCAGCTGCTGCTCCTGCATCAGTTGCAGCCTTTACTGCACCTACATCTCCTCTAATCATAACTGTTACAAGACCTGATCCTACCTTTTCTTTACCTATTAATGTAACATTAGCTGCTTTAACCATTGCATCCGAAGCTTCAATTGCTCCTATTAATCCTTTCGTTTCTATCATTCCCAAAGCATTCATATTTGCCATAATATAATCCCCCTTAAATTTAATATACTTCTCATAAAAAAATTTTGTTTTTTATTAAATACCCAACTTTTCAAATACTTTTTGAGTTATATATTCACTAAACTGTTCAAATTCTTTGTCTTCTAAACATATATCTTTTTTCTTATTTTCATTCATAAACTCAGCACACTCTCTTATATCCTCTAATTCTCTTACTCCATAAGCCACTCTTCTTATATTTATAAGATTCATAGGTGTTACATTATCTGATGTTGAACTACCTCCAACAGCTCCACATCCTAATGTAAGTGAAGGAGGTATATTTGTACTTCCTCCTATTCCTCCAATTGAACCTGGTGTATTTATAAGAATCCTACTTACAGGTTTTTTAAGTGCAAATTCTTTTATTATATCTTCATTTTGTGAATGAATCATAAGAGTATGCCCAACACCTTCATTATTTAATATTTCTATACATTTTTCGCATGCACTTTCCCAATCTAATTCAACATAATATGCAAGTATCGGACATAATTTTTCTCTCGAAAGAGGTATATTCTTTCCAACCATGCTTTCTCTAGCTAATATAACCTTTGTTTCTTTTGGTATATCCAGTCCAACCATATCCGCTATATGTTGGACGCTTTTACCTACTATTTTAGGATTCATACTTCCATTTGACCTTAATATAAATTTCTCTATTTTTTCCTTTTCCTCATCATCTAAGAAATATGCTCCTTGATTTTTCAACTCTTCTATAGTTAACTTTTCTATTTCTTTTTCAACTATAATAGATTGTTCTGATGCACATATCGTTCCATTGTCAAATGTCTTAGATGATATGATTCTTTTTACTGCGAGGTGAATATCTGCACTTTTTTCTATAAATGCCGGTCCATTACCAGGTCCTACTCCTATTGCTGGATTACCTGATGAATACGCTGCTTTAACCATGGCTTCTCCACCAGTTGCAAGTATTAAGGACACATCTTTATGTTTCATAAGTTCATTAGTACCCTCTATTGTAAGTGTATTCATAACATTTATACATTCACTTGGCATACCAGCTTCTACAGCAGCTTCCTTTATTCTACTTACAGTCTCAACAATACATTTTTTAGCACCTGGATGAGGAGAGAATATTATACTGTTAGCAGACTTTAAAGATATCAATGCTTTGTATATAACCGTTGATGTTGGATTTGTAGAAGGTATAAGTGCAGCAATAATACCAACTGGAACAGCAACTTCAACCACCTTATTACACTTATCATTATTTATTATTCCTACAGTTTTCATATTTTTTATATATTCAAATACAGTTTTTGATGCAAATATATTCTTAATTATTTTATCTTCATATATTCCAAATCCAGTTTCATCAATAGCCATTTTTGCAAGTTCTTTAGAATTTTCAATTCCACATTTACAGATAGCCTCGCATATTTTGTCTATTTGATCTTGATTCATTCTCGCTAGTATTCTTTGATCATTTTTAGCTTTTTCTATTAAATCTCTAGCTTCTTGTATAGATTTTAAATCTCTATCTAATGTTTTCATATGTCCCTCCTTTCATTTTATATTATTAAAATGTAATAGGATTATTAGCAACAGATTGAACAGCTTCCTCAAAAGCATCACATGCAGCCTTACAAGCAGATTGTGTTCCAGTTAATAAACCACCTCCAAAGTTACTCGTTGCCGTAGGTGGCTTATAGCATGCAACTAATTTGACATCTGCTGCTTTTAAAGCGGCATCTAATCCATACATTGCCTCAATAGGTGGTGCAATTAAATATGAAATAGCTTCCCCTTCTTCAATACCTGCTACTTTTGACAGATAGCTTCCTGTTCTAGATATACAATGAGATAAATATATACTGGTGCCTTCGTCATTAGCACTTTTAAAATAAGCTCCATTTTCTATAGCATTCATTGCACAGCTTAATCCACTCTTTACCTCTGATGGGCTAGGGCCTGCAAGCACACCAACAGCTTCACCAGCAAATTTAGTATAATTTCCAACAAAAGCTGAGAAAGTACACTCAGCATAAACTACTTCTACATCTGCAGATTTAGTAGCTTCATCTAATGCTATAAACGTAACATCATCTATACTTCCTGTTATTATTGCTATACATCTATGATTAGGCTTCATTCCAAGTTCTTTTATCAAATCATCACTAAGGTTAGAAATAATTTTTGTACTTACAACCTCAGCGCGGATTATATCATTTCTCATATTATAATCCTCCTTCTCATCCGTTTATTAATTTTAGATCCTGTCCAGATGCTTTTTCTTTTAACATAATCTTTACAAGTTCTGATATACGCGCACCACCTTCTACTGGAGGAGTACCTCCCTTGTGTATATTAGATATTACAGTTCTTCTTGACTCTTGCATTCCAACGCTTGGCTTATATGCAATATACGAACTCATAGACTCAGCTGTTCCAAGTCCAGGTCTTTCTCCAATTAACATAACAACAACCTCTGCTCCTGTTATCTCTGCTATTGTATCCATAGCTCCTACTCTACAGTTCTTAACAAATATATGCTTTCCAAATTCTATACCATATTCCTTTAAACCTTGCTCTATAGATGGCAATACGTCCTTTATATTTGCAGTAATAGCAGATGAACTCAGCCCATCACCTACTACGATTTGTACTTTTGCATTATTAACTGTATTATTTTTTATAATTTCTTTGTATTCATCAGAAAATTTAGTGCCTGTAGGCGGAATTTTTAAAAACTCACTCTTATCCTTTGACATCGTTTCTACTTTTAATAACCCTAACTCATCTATTATATTTTCATCAACATCTGAAAATACTGCTCCTTGAGCTGCTGCATGATCTGCCCAAAATCTCAAAGTAGACGCTGTTTTATGTCTTGGTCCAGTTCTCCATATTCCAAGTCTTGCTGGACAATACTGCTTCATTTCTAGATATCCCTCTCTATTAGCTGGGTTTGGAACACATAAATCTTCTTTTATACAAATTTCTGTTATATCATCTATATAATCATCTTCTATAATAGTTTCTACACATTCTTCCTTATTTTCTTCAATACACGTTTCACTTAAATTATCCAATTTTTCCTTTTCTTCTTTTAATAATCCAGTTATAATCTCTTGAACCATACTTTTTAATTGACTCTCATTTAACATATTACCAACCCCTCCTATTTAAGAAATATAGATGCGTCCCCTGCTTTTTTAGTAAATTTACCGTCTTCAATTATTCCCATTTTCTCTAACCACATATCAAATTCCTTAATACGTTTCATTCCAGATAATTCTATTATTGTCTGTGTATCATGGTTAGCTAAAAGCTGATAATTTAGCATTACATCATCACCATGAGGAGCTGTAACAAAATAAGGCATACCCGCATTAGCTAAAAGCATAGCAAGAGTTTCTGAATCATTTTGACTTGCAGGCATATGATTTGTATAACATACATCACATCCCATAGGGAATCCAGATAATTTGCCCATAAAGTGTTCTTCAAGACCTGCTCTTATTACCTGTCTAGAATCATATATATATTCAGGTCCTATAAATCCTACAACTGACATAACCGCAAAAGGATCATACCTCTTAGCATATCCATAGCAACGAGCTTCTAAAGTTAATTCATCTATACCATGATGTGCATTAGCTGAAAGTTCTGCACCTTCTCCAGTTTCAAAATACATTATATTAGGACCTCCAGAATTACACTCCTTAAGCCCAAGATCATACGCTTCATCTAGTAATTCTGTATTTATACCAAATGATTCATTCCCTTTTTGAGACCCTGCAATAGATTGAAAAATCATATCAACTGGTGCTCCTTTTCTAAGAGCTGCCATTTGAGTAGTTATATGAGATAAAACACAATTTTGTGTAGGAATTTCCCATTTTTGCTTCAACTCTTCAAGCTTGTTAAACATAAGTATAGTTCCTTCAATCGAATCCTCAACAGGATTAAATCCTATCATTGCATCTCCTATACCATAAGATAAAGCTTCATAAGTTGCAGCTATAACACCATCTACATCATCAGTTGGATGATTAGGTAATGCTCTTGTAGCCATAATTCCAGGTTTTCCTATAGTTGTAACGCAAGTAGCTTCATTATTTATTTTTCTAGCTGCATAAATAAGATCAAGATGAGTCATTAACTTAGTAACAGCCGCAATCATTTCAGCCGTTAATCCTCTTGAAACCCTTTTAATATCTTCATTAGTAGTTTCATAAGCTAGTATCCACTCTCTCAAATCCGAAACTGTCCAATTTTTTATTTTTTTATAAATACTTTCATTAACCTGATCTTGTATTACTCTTGTAACCTCATCTATTTCATATGGAATAGCTGGATTATTTCTTAAATCCTCAAGTGTTATATGAGATAATACTACTCTTGCTGCAATCCTTTCTTCTTGAGTTCTTGCAGCAATACCTGCCAATATATCCCCTGATTTTTCTTCATTAGCTTTTGCCATAACATCCATAAGATTTTTAAACTGATAGCTACGTCCAAATAGTTTTGTCTTTAACTTCATAAATTTCACCCCTTAATAATAGTTATAATCATCTAATTAAAAACTAAAGTTTTGACAACAACAGGTACTACCATACCATTTGCTAGTGGTTTTCCTATATCTATATAATCTCCATCCTCTACTTTTATTGCATCTATACAAGTCACATTAACTTTATAATCTAATAGTCTATGAATTGTATGTCCTAAGACCTTTGCCATATCATTCTCAACTATTATAATTATAGGTAACCCCTCATCGATTATCTCTTTTATACCCAAAACAAGTTGTTTTCCAATTTCATTAACCTCTACAAAAGATGGGCTTTTCTTTCCCTCAAAAGCAATAGCCACGTTCTCTATTTTTCCATCTATCTTAAACCAGTCTAGTTTTTTCCTTATAATATCTCCTATTTTATAAATATCTTTTTCCTCATCCTTAGAAAGCTTTAATACAGGAAAATTTTTAATAGGAAATGAATTACTCGTATACGTTATAGTAGCACCACTTATTTTGGTCGTGTGAGATCCAGCACCTACAACCGTTGCTCTAATTGTTTCTTGAGACTTTACACCTTCAAGATTTTGCATTAACTTAGATTCCCTTATAGCTCTTGCTAGAACTATTCCAATATCTCCAAATTTAAAAACATCTTCATAACTTTGTTCATTTATATAATCAGCAACTCCACCAGAAAAAGATATACAATCTATATTTTTATCCAACTTTAAACCCTTATTGGTAATAAATTTTTCATAAAAAAGATCTTTTTTAGTTATGCCAACACTCATTTCTAAAATCCTTGCCATATATTTTGTAAGAGTATATATTTCGCCTTTATCTGCCTTTTCTCCAATTCTTATATTTAGATTTTTATGTATTATTAAATCTTTAATTTTTTCATTAATATAATCTATTTTCCCACTATTTTTATCTATCTTTATAAGACGTCCTCCAATATCCAGGCATCCTGTATCATGAGTTTTACCATTTGAAAATACTACTAGATTAGATGTTCCTCCACCCACATCAATATTTACAACTACCTTATTATTATTTTTTGAATATTTATCTGCACCTGCTCCCTTTCCAGCAATTATACTTTCAAGATCAGGACCTGCCGTTGCTACAACAAAATCACCAGCATACCCACTCAATCTATGTAACACTTCATTAGCATTTTCTTTTCTAGCTGTTTCTCCTGTTATTATTACAGCACCTACATTAATATCTTTTTTATCTATATTAGCAATACTATATTCTTTATCTATTATCTTAATAACCTCGTTCATGTTTATTATTTTATTCTCTATTAAAGGTGTAAAATATATATCACTTCTATAGATTATTTTTTTATCGACTATTGATACCCTAGGTATTGTAAAACTACTTGCTACATTTTGAATTAACATCTTAGAAAATACTAATTGTGTTGTTGAAGTTCCTATGTCTATACCAACACTTAAAATTTCTTCTTTTACAAACTCTCCCAAAAAATCACCTCCTTTCAATTTGATTAAGTACAACTAGTCTTAATTAATATATATGTACCACTCTATGTAGATATAACAATGCCTGTATTCATTTTTTTAATTAGTTCCATATATATTTTTTAAACAAAAAAAATTGTGCACATAGCACAATTTAATATAATTTACAAATATTCTTTGAGATAGTCTATAAGTTCTTCGATCCCTTCATTTTTTATAGATGAAACCTTAAATATCCTATCAACTCCTGCTAACTTCAATTTTTCTACTGCTTCATTTTCTTTCTTATACGATTCTTCTAAATCAATTTTTGTAATAATCCCTATAACAGACTTTGAAAATATAGAAGCAAATTCTGGTGGGAAAAAATTTGATTCGTCAGTGATATCTTGAACTAATCCTATAACATCAACATCAACAGATGTAACTATTAAAGCTTTATAATATCTTTTGTTTTCTATATATTCACCTGGAGTATCTATTATATTGTCACAAAACTCTACTGATTGAGTTTTTTTGTAGCTAATATTCAAGGAATTAATATTCTGACATAAAGTAGTCTTTCCTGAATAAGTTTTTCCTATTAACATCATTTTTTTCATATATAACTCCCATCCTCAGTATAGTTAAGACTTTGTAATACTAGGTACGCTAATTCCCAATAAATTACTCAATATATGTATAATCTCTTTCATAGCAGAGTCTACTGAAGATACATCCCCTGTAATAACTAAAGACCCACTAAATCTATCCATAAATCCTATTGATATATCTGCACACTTAATACTTATATCAGCAGCTATTATAGCCGCTTCACTAGGAGTTATTGTTAGAATTCCTATAGCGTTTATATTTTCTCCATTAAGACCTAGTTTTTTATACAGTTCCTTATTTGGATTTGCTATAATATGAGCTAATGTAACTTGTTTTCCAGGTACGTATTCCTGTATCACTCTTTGTATTTTTTCACTCATTTTAAAACCCCTTTAAAAAATTCGCTTCATGCTAGTGCATGGCTAAAAAAAAGAATATATAAATTATATATTCTTTTTTTAGCTTTTATATTCAATTATTCTTCAATATCTTCTAATCAACTTTTTCTATCCACATATATATTAAAATATATTATATCAAAATATAAATTCAACAATGTTTTCAATATAACTACTAAGCAAACACATATGATACTAAAATATCCATAAGATATTAAATCATTGTATTTATCAATAAAATTATTATCTTCCTTGAAATTTTTACCGTTTGCGAAAACAGCATTTAATATAGAAATCACTATTGTTATACCTATGTTTTTTCTTACAAACTTAGTACTCATAGAAAAAGCCTTTTGAATTTTACACTATTCATTTGCTAATATAATTTTCCAAAAGGTAACTAGAAAAGAAAGTATCACAAATGGAAGTATCAATATGATAAATAATATTATAATACCTATTATTGAGCTTGTTTCATTATATTGGTGTTTATTCATCAAATAATTAAAAAAGCCGACCACTTTACCATTATGTGGTTATTTATATTTTTTGTCCATTTACATATATTATTCTTTTAATGTAAAAACTAAATTTTATTTACAATTCCATATTGTATATGCTAGTCTATTTTTATCTAATTGGATTTTCTTCTTTGTTATTTCAAATATTATAACTAATAATGAAAGGTGATACGATGAGAAAAAAAAGATATTTCCAAAATTACTATAAATATGATAAAAGTAATAATACTTATTTAATAAAAGTGTCTCTTGATGATTATGATGATGTATATGACGATTGGGATCCTTCACCTTTTAAAAAAAGAGATATTGAAGACGAATTTAATGATTTTATAGTAAATTCATCAGAGGATATACCTTTAAATTTCAATATCCAAATTGTTCTTTATTTACCTGAATCTAAAAAAGATCCCAAAAAAGAAGTAGCTTTATTATCAGCTTACAAAAATTATTACAGTTACGCAATAGAAAAACTTGTAAAAAACAAATCAAATCTTCACAAAAAAACCTTATCGTATTTGTTTATTTCCATTTTATTTCTTAGCATGGGTTATTTTTTTATTAAAGATACACCAAACGTATTTCTTAATGTTTTACACGAAGGAATATATATAGGTGGATGGGTATTTTTGTGGGAATTTTTTACTAATATTTTTATAACCACAAGAGAAGTACAAGCGGAATATAAACTTTATAAAAGATTGTATCAATCTGAAGTTAAATTCATTTATCATAAATAATCTAATTAAATGTAAAAGGCTAGATTTAAACTCACCTTAAAACTAGCTTTTTTTATTACATAAATCCGAACATTATCTTTTCAATATAAAAAGTAGTAATAGCATTAACAACTTTCCTAATTCTTAATCTATCTTACACATATACATGACTTACAGAATGTAATAGATATAATACCTATATCTACAAAAGTTCTTAGCAATATTGGTGATTACATAACTCATACCTTAACCGGAGTATATGTTATGCTTACAGATGCCTTTGAAGATTATAAATAAGTGGCATTATTTGGTACTTCCGAGGGACAATTAAGTGAACGTCTTTTTTTATAGAGTTGCCACTCCTTCTATAAAAGATTATATAATTCATATAGATGTTACTCTAAAATCAGATACATTTTTTATCAGAAAAATAACATTAGCAATTTATAAAGTATGTAATGTTAGATTATATCCTACACACTATAAAATGTATAAAATAGGATCATAAAGATAAAATATACCTTACAAATAACTATGGAACATTTAACCATCATAAGAATGTTAAATATAATGCGTTTAGTATAGATTTTAGCACAAATTTCTTAGGGTAAAATCAAAATATTTGCATAAAATAAATTAGATTATATATAAAGGAGATGCTTATATGTCTGGTAAAAATAAACAATTTAATAAACAAGATAAAAAAATTGCAGAAAAAATAGAAAGTATGAATCTAGAAACTGCAAATGAACTGAGTGTAGATGAATATAAAACAGAAGTTGGATACAGAAAACAGAATAATAAACAAGGACCTAAAGCAAGAATAGATCAGTAGAAAAACAGGAGCGAAAGCTCCTGTTTTTTTATAATTTACATATATTATTTATTCTTATACATACCCCAGCATACGTCCCTACAAGAATACTATTTAGTTGGATCTTTAAAATTATAGTGAATTTTTATATCTTCATCTTCAAATATCTCTATTTTTTCTATAAGCTGACTAAGTATAACTCTATTTAGTCTTTTAATATTTACAATCGAATCAACCAACTTCATAATATGTTTACTTTGAACTTTTTCTTGATCATTAATTTTTAACTTCTTAACTAATTCATTATACCTATCATTAAGGCTTGTTTTTTCTTTATTAAATGCTTCATTGAATTCTAAAAACTGCTCTTCCGGAAGTATACCTCTAGCTTTATCTTTATAAAGAGTAATAGAGGTATTCTTTATTTCTTCTAATTTCTTTTTTATACAAACAAGCTCTTCTTCATATACTTTATTACTATCTTTTCTATTTTCAACTATCTTTTTAGCTTTTTGTTCTAATCTTTCTTTATCAGAAAATTTCTTAATAAGTTTTCTTAAATCTTGCAATATCATATCTTCTAATTTTTCTTCCATAATTGCATGTCTACTGCAATGATTAATTCCAAACCTTTTATATCCAGAACATATTAAATATTCAATTCCAGACCTATTTTTCGTATAAGTCATATACGTACCACAATCACCACAAAATACAAAGCTACTAAAAAGCCTTACTGATTTTTTAGGAGTAGGTTTATTGTTTTTTATTTCTCTTAGCTGCTTAACTTGTAGAAACTCTTCTTTGGATATAATTGGTTCATG
The DNA here is from genome assembly GCF_037844525.1 of Tepidibacter sp. Z1-5. Taxonomy (NCBI): domain Bacteria; kingdom Bacillati; phylum Bacillota; class Clostridia; order Peptostreptococcales; family Peptostreptococcaceae; genus Tepidibacter; species Tepidibacter sp. Z1-5. Next base: position 87,074 of record NZ_JBBMMD010000014.1, read on the forward strand.
CATATTATCTACTACTATCCAATCTTCTCTATCAACCTTCTTAAGTTTTTTAGACTTATAATTAACTTTCTTATATTTATTTTGAGCTACACTTCCCATGTATGTGGGATTATTTAATATACTCTTTATTGTGCTATGGCTCCATTTTTCTATCTTCAGTCTTCCATTCGTATATTTGCCGTATTTTCTTTTTTTGTATTGTGTAGGTGTTTCTACTCCTTCTGAATTAAGCTTACGTCCTATAGCTGTTAATCCATGCCCTTTTAAATACATATCATATATTCTTCTAACTATAACAGCAGCTTCTTTATCCACGATTAAATGATTCTTATCTAAAGGATCTTTTTCATATCCAAATGGTGCATATGATCCAATATACTTTCCTTCCGCTTTTTTTGCATCAAATACACTTTTTACCTTCTTGCTTATATCTTTAGAATACATATCATTGATAATAGCTTTAAACGGAGTTATATCGTTAATTCCATTATCTTTTTCATTATCAATATTGTCATTTAATGCAATAAATCTAATTTTATTCTCTGGAAAGAATTTTTCAATGTAAAACCCTACCAATATATAATCTCGCCCTAATCTACTCATATCCTTTGTTATAACTAAAGATATTTTCTCCTCTTCTATGTCCTTTATCATTCTTTTAAATCCAGGTCTGTCAAAATTTAAACCGGAATATCCATCATCAATATATACATCGTATATATTCCAACCTTGATCAAGAACATATTTAGTCAGTAAATTCCTCTGATTTGTAATTGAATTTGATTCGATTGATTCGTTGTCTTCCGTACTTAATCTACAGTATATTGCAACATCATATATTTTTCTTTGGTAATTATCGAGCTCACTAACAATCATTTTATCAAACCTCCTCAATAACTACCTGCTTAAAAAGATTATTCTCAAACAGTATGATTATTATAATTAATATATATTTCCATATTCACTTGTCCTATGTCTATATTAAAATTTCTTCTAAAAAGTATACCATGGTATACTTTGGCAATAATCTTTATGAGGAGGTAATATATTATGAATAACATCTGTAAACAATTTGGAATTAACATAAGAAAATATAGAAATGAAAAAGGTTATACAACCGCTGAATTAGCTAAATACCTTAATGTATCAGCAGGGCTTGTCAACAACATTGAAAACTCGAAAAATGATGTATTTAAATTAGAGTTATTATTAAATCTTCCAAAGCAACTAGATGTGTCTTTATCAGATTTACTTCCTACTGCTAAAATGGATATAAGACAAATGAATACGGATAATCTAACTATTGATATTTCTAATAAAACCAACCTATATTCCAATGAAGAAATTGATTTGATAAACAATAATCTGAACCTCATTATAAACTCTTTTCTAAATACTATATTCCAATGCAAATATACAGAAGATAGAATAAAAACTATTACTTCTCATATAACAGAAGACTTTGATTTTATTAGAAAACTTAATCTCTCCCAAAATAAAAAAGCAGACTAAGTTAAATTAGACTACTTTTCCTCTTACTCAATAATAATTTTGTCATAAATAATTTTATAGAATGATTAATATATAGGTATTGTATGTTAATATTAAACTACTAATTTACACAATATAAAGATATTCTATACTTAAAATTTTTTTAATTCTTAGGTATTCCATATTTATTTGGGTTTCTAAAATAATCTACATAGTTCATAGAACCTGTATAATTAAATTCCTTAGTGTTACTATCATAATATCGAGTAGCTAGAAAATAGGATAATTAGTCCTATTTTCTTTGCTCTCACAGAACCGGACTTACGTTTGCCGTATCCGGCTCCTGAAATTTCTCCCAAACTAATAATAGTTTGACAACAACCCAACTTTGTATTTTGTTAAATCAATAAGATTAAGGTCTTCAAATAGTTTATTAGGCAGTAACATATGTACAATATGAATGTTGTTGAAAATTCTACTAAAGAGGTGATATAATAGATTAGGCAGTAACATATGTACAATATGAATATTTGAATTTTTCCACTTTGTAACTGCCATTTTTTCTCCATTTCCTTTGATACCTTGTTTTCTCATTTCTTTATGCATAGCCTTATATGATTTCCATTGTCTTAACTTAATCATTCGCAACCTTCTTCTTATCCACTTCATCAAGTCTCTTGTAAGTGATTTTATATTAGCTATCTTATAATAGTTTATCCAACCTCTTAGTACTGGATTGAGATCTTTAATAATATCTTCTAATTTCCTCCCTATACCTCTTACAGTTTTCTTACGAATTTTGTCTTTGAATCTTTTAATTCTTTTAGGATTTACCACTATATATTTCTCACAGATGACAAATCCTAAAAATCCGACTCCGTCGTATACACTTGTAAGTTTTGTCTTTTCTTTATTTACCGTGAGCTTTAATTCTTCCTCAAGTATCTTTGTAGCATAGGCTTTATAGTTTCCTGCTGTATTCTTGTCTTTTGCAAAGACAAGAATATCATCAGCATAACGTACTATTCTAATTCCTTTGCTCATCATCTTTTGGTCGAACTTATTTAGATAGATATTACTAAGTAATGGAGAGATGACTCCCCCCTGTGGACTTCCAACTTCTGTCTTGCTAAAATTATTGCTGTTCATTACACCTGACTTCAAAAACTTCTTAATCAAATCTAATACACGTCCATCACTTATCTGTTCCGAGACTGCTTTCATCATGATTTCATGGTCTAGAGTATCAAAACATTTACTCAAATCCATATCTACTACATGTATCAAACCATATTTATTCATAAACCGTTCTGCTTTTGCTACTGCTTGATGTTGTGAACGATTAGGGCGATAGCCATAGCTTGATGGATGAAATGTTACATCAAAGATTGGTTCTATTACATTTACAATAGCTTGCTGTATCACCCTATCTTTTACCGTAGGAATACCTAGTAATCTTACTCCACCATCTGGCTTTTCGATTTCTGTTCTTCTTACTGGACTGGGTTCATACGTGTTGGTTTTCAGTCTTTCATGAAGAAACTCTATATTTAGTTCTAATGCTAACGCAAAATCCGAAACAGTTTCTCCATCTATTCCAGGAGCTCCATTGTTTCTCTTTACACGTTTAAATGCTAGTTCTAAATTCTCTTTTCGATATATTTTATCAATAAGGCTGTACCATTTCTTCATGCTTTCCCTCCTTTGTTGCTGTATGTTCCTTTATCTCCGATTTAAGCTATACGTTATTCATTAGGGTCACTTGACGTCTCTAGCTCTTTGGCAATCTTATCTTTATTTCCCTAATTACTTCATATCTATGTCGTCGATATAACCAGCAAATTCTTTTATGCCAGTTATTCGTACCTTCCAGCTTCTCAGCTTTCTTTTAACATCTTCACTCTTTTCTTCGGTAGTTTCCTATACACTTTGAAATTCCTTCCACCCTTCGCATCTGAGATAGGATTTTGCCCTAAAACAGTCATATCAACTGTGTGATATGTCACCTATATTTTCTCCTCCGGACTATTACTAGCTTTCATAGGTATAGGTTTATTCACTACTACGGTTTCATCTGCATACTGCACTCTCATTTTACCTCTTGCTCTCGCTTGTAGATAAAACTTACAGCTTCGAATACAGTACTTCCAAGGTTAAGTTGCTCCACCTGTTATTGAAACGACCATCAAAACACATATAGCTAAGCTAATTTTAGGACGTTCCCACTTTTAGGAAGGTTATCCACTATATGTGCCAACACTGGTTCACTACCGTTTCGTTCCAATAACCACCATCGGCTTCCTTCAGACCCTTTTGTCGCCAAAAACGCCCTTGCTTACAGCTTGTCTTCCCATTAGCTAGGTGACAGGTTTTCTTTCAAACCATCGGCTCGGCAACATGCCTCGCAAACTAAAAAATGGTCTTTTAAGTATTCCATTTTATTGGTATAATACTAGCAACAACTTGAAATGCGAGGTATTAACTTGAGATATAATAATTTAGATAATCAACTTAATNTTCTCTTTGTATTTTGTAATAGGCAAATGAATAAATTAAAAATACTACATTTTGATGAGGGATTTTGGCTATATTACTACAGACTTGAAAATAATAAGTTTAAATGGCCTGAGAATAAAGATGAAGCTTTAAGTGTTAATATCGAAGAACTGAGATGGTTATTAAAAGGTTATGAAGTAAGAACGTCTTCAAAATTCCAATCTATAAAAACTAAAAATTATTATTAAAAAATGGTCTTTTAAGTATTCCATTTTATTGGTATAATACTAGCAACAACTTGAAATGCGAGGTATTAACTTGAGATATAATAATTTAGATAATCAACTTAATGAAAATACAAAATTAATAATTTCAAAGATGGAAAAAGAACTAGAATCTAAGGATAAAGAACTAGAATCTAAAGATAAAGAAATCGATGCACTAAAAAAGAAATTAGCTTTTTTAGAAAATCAAGTTCTTAATAAAAATAGAAAGATATTTGGCAGTTCTAGTGAACAGGTGGATTCTGCCCAATTATCTATGTTTAATGAAGCAGAAAAACTACATGACCCTAAAATGGCGGAGCCCGCGCTTGAAGAAGTAGTTTATGTTAGAACAAAACCATGTAAAAATACTGGTAAAAAGGATAATTTAGCTAATCTAGAGAGAGTTACCGTAGAGCATAAATTAGAAGAAGGTCAAGACTCTTGTAATGAAT